>PLTD01000082.1 GCA_003165335.1 Rhodospirillales bacterium
GCTTAGCGAATCGAATCCGATGCTGGGTCATCGGGGTTGTCGCCTGGGGATCTCCTATCCTGAGATCTATGAGATGCAGGTCCGTGCGATTTTCGAGGCGACGGTCCAGGTCAAAGCCGACACGGGCGAGACCGTAACCCCGGAAATCATGATTCCGCTGGTCGGCACCAAGCGGGAACTCGACATACTGAAGATTGTGATCGACCGCGTGGCGGACGAGGTCGGGAAGCGCGAGGGACGCACGATCGCCTATCAGGTCGGAACGATGATCGAATTGCCACGCGCCGCCTTGCGCGCCGGTCAGATCGCCGAGAGTGCCGAGTTCTTCAGTTTCGGCACGAATGACCTGACCCAAACCACCTTCGGTCTATCGCGTGACGATGCCGGAAGCTTTCTGCCGGCCTATCAGCGCAACGGCATCTTGGAGCACGACCCGTTCGTGACGCTCGACACGGTCGGTGTCGGGGAACTGATTCAAATCGCCGCCGAACGCGGCCGCAAAACCCGCCCCGGTCTCAAGCTCGGCATCTGCGGCGAACATGGCGGAGACCCAGCCTCGATCCGGTTCTGCGAAACAGTTGGGCTGGACTACGTCTCCTGCTCACCCTATCGCGTCCCAATCGCGCGCCTCGCAGCCGCACAGGCGGCACTCTTGATGAACGACGAAATTGAGTCCGACACCGGCTCATCGAAGACGGCCAAGTCCAACAAGGCCATTGAACCGAAAGCGCGCGATAGCGGCACGAACGCCCGCGCCACACGTTCGCCTTCTACCATGGCCAAGGTGGCAAGCAACCGCTACCGCGCAGAAAAGTCAGAGTCCACGGCAGGCATTCCCCAGAGCCCGTTCGGGTGACTTGACGACTGCAAGAAGCGCTCGCCATGCACCAGAAAAGGGCGCATCGCTCATGCGTTTTCTAAGCCCCCGGCCGTGCTGGGCTTATAATCTGCAATCGCCAGAAAAGGCGCGTTGCGGCTTCCTGTTTCGGCGTCAGACTTTCGGTTTGGTCCGTATCGTTCGCGTCTTGCCCTGCGCGGCGTCAAACGCCTCATCGGCCATGAATAAATCAAACCGACTGCGCGCTGCAGGAACCGGGCCGTCGCCGTCGCACATCAAAGGCTGATCTTCGTATCGCATCCGATCCCAAACGACCTTGTCCTGGTCTAGTTGTTTGCAAATGTCGCGGACGAGAGCGCGCGCCAAGCCACCGGTCGGGCCTTCAGCTTCCGACATCGGTTGTGTGAAGGCAAAACGGACATGCAGCTCGTCCGGCCCTATCGGCGTAATCGCGCTGACCAACAATGTTTCCGAAATGCCCTGAAACCGCACACAACCCAGACCCGGCCCTAAATTCCGGCTGATGATCGCGCCATCGACCAGTCCTCGAGGAGTGCCTAATTTGGCCCGGGCCGTCGCGTTCCAGATTGGGCCCTCGAAGGTGACTTCTGAATCGGGATACTGGGCCGTGCGATGAATATAAAGGAAATGTGCCCCATCGACGCCATTATCATGCATGTTCCGCAGAGAATTGAAAACGCGCCACTCGGACTTCTTGTAGCTCGTCCAGTTCGCGGAACCGACTTCAGGGTAACTCTCAATTTCCCATTTCGGCGGTGCGTTATTGGGATGATACCAGATCGAGACAAATCCGTTCCGCTCCACGACCTGCCATGAGCGGATACAGTCCGCGCGCTTTGCTTGAGGCGGGATCGTGCGCGCATAGGGAATGGCTGTTACCGCTCCTGTCTCATCATACTGCCAAGCGTGAAACGGGCATTCGATATCATTGCCGTTAACACGACCGCCATAACCCAGATGTGCTCCGAGATGCCTGCAATAGGCGTCAAGAACCCTTGCCTGACCGTCTTGCCCGCGCCACACGACCATCTCACGGCCAAAATACCGAAGCGGCTTGACCTCGCCCACCGCCAATTCGTCGCTGTAGCACAGGGCATACCAACCGAACGGATAGGCTTCGGTCAGTTTCCGCTCTTCAGCCGAAGGCCGGTTGGGGACATCGGCAATCCTCCAGGCGATAAGTTCATCGCCTTTCAGATGTTCCAGCACGCTCCAGACTGCTGGAGGAGACGTACGAGCGTCGGTCAAAGCGGTATCGGGCATGGAAAATCCCTCCGGAAGCTATAATGCATTATGAAACACTTGCACCCAGGGTCAAGCCGGTCATAATTTCAGCAGCTTTTTTGCATTCTCGTATAAGAACTTCGGCCATACATTGTCTTTAAATGGCACGTCGCGCATGTCCGAAAAGATTCGATCGAGCGACAAACCCATAGGGAAATATCCGGCATAGAGAATTTTGTCGGCCCCTCTCGTGTTGGCATAGTTAATAATTGCCTTGGGATAATGCTTCGGAGCAAATGCGCTCGTCGAATAGTAAAGATTGGGGTATTTCAGCATCAGCTTAACAGCCAGTGCTTCCCAAGGCTCTGCGCCGTGCCGCATAACGAATTTAAGCTCAGGAAAGAACCAGCACACCTCATCGATCAACTCGACCGCTTGAGGAAACATCGGAACACGAGGGCCAGGCACACCTGCGTTAACGAAGATCGGAATATCCAGGTCAATGCATGCAGCGTAGGTGACAAACATTCGTTTGTCGTTGATGGGAACCTGAGGGTTGCAGCCGCACGGAAAGACGGAGGCCGCACGTACATCATATTCTTTCGCCAATTGCCGCAGGCGCCGCACCTCCTCCATGCCACCATTCGGGTCTAGTCCTACGTCAAAGACGAAACGGTCTGAAAATCGGTCGCGCGCTATCTTATGCATGTCGGAGAAAGCGTTCACACCGATAAGAGCTTTTTCGATATTGAATCGGTCCATCTGGGCAACAGCCCAGCCAACCGGATCATCTCCGATGGTCTCAATATTGGGTATATCTTTAAACATATATTGCGCAGGAAAGGCGAAATCGCGGCTTTCGCGATCCCGGTACAGCGGTTTGAAGGATTCATAGGCTTCGTGCAGCCCCTTGATGTCGGGCAGTCCGAACATCAAATCGATGACCTTATGGCCTTCAGGGTAAGACATTATTTAGGTTCCTTTAGAGTGCAGCTTAAGATTTTGATGCGCTGTAGGCGCGGCGAAGGGCGGCCTTGTCGATTTTCCCGACGGCGTTTCTTACAAACGGCGCTTTCTGAACGGTAATCTCTGAAGGCAGTTTGTAGCTGGCCAGTCGATCGCGACCGAAGGCGAGTATGGCAGCCTTATCAAGGTCAGCGTGCGTGTGCGGCACGATTGCGAGCACTACTCGTTCTCCCCAATGATCATCGGCAGTTCCGAAGGCGGCAACCTCCATGACACCGGGAAACTCCTGGAAGACGCGCTCCAGTTCGGCACAGTAAATATTTTCTCCACCGCGGATAATCACGTCCTTCTTACGGTCCACTATTGTGATAAAGCGGTTGGAATCGAGATATCCAATGTCGCCCGTTCTCAGCCAACCATCACGAAAGACAGCGGCATTCGCTTCGGGTTGGTTCCAATAGCCCGCCATTACCAGCGCGCCGCGCACCCATATCTCGCCTACCGCGCCCAACGGCAAGTCATGACCTTCGTCGTCTGTAATGCGGACTTCTACACCCGGCAGGAGACGACCGCCGGCTTTTGGGTTTGACAAATATTCCTCACCCGTACCCGACGCGATCGCACCATTCGTTTCAGTCATGCCGAAGCCGCCACCTGGAGCCGCCTTAGGAAAGGCCTTGCTGATGGCTGCCAGCAAATTGGGGGGAGTTGCCTGCCCTCCGATGCCGATATTGGTAATCGAGCTAAGATCGGCACTCTCAAAGGCTAGAGATCCCAGAACGTCCCAAAAAATCGATGGGGGCCCTTGCAGTGATGTAATGCGTTCTCGTGCGATCAGAGACAAAGCCACTTCAGGATCCCATCGATCCATGATGACGATTTTGCCACCATTGATTATCGCTCCGAGCAACATCGCCGAAGCTCCACTGACGTGAAACAAGGGGAAGATCGCCAGTGTCGCCATTTGTGGAAATGCCGCCGCCAGCGCTGCAGGCTCCAGAGACATTCGACGGGCGGCATGGGTGAGATATGTCGCACCGTTGTGACGCATCCCGAATAGGAATGTCGAAACACCGCGATGCGTCAGTACCGCCCCTTTCGGCCGCCCGGTAGTGCCCGATGTAAACATGATGATGGCCGGGTCTTCCGGAGTCGCATCTGAAACACGAACGGGGGCAGGAGCGATTTCAATAATTTCGTCTAACGGATCGCGGAAATTACCCGCATCGTCGGCAATTATGATTGGTCCTCGGAACCCGTCTGCTATTGCTTCCGCTCGCCGGCGGTCTGCAATGACAAGCATGCATTCGGTATCATGCAAGCCATGGATAATCTCGTCTGGAGCCCCTCTGCTGTTGACCAGTACAGCGGTACCGCCTGCAAGCAGAATGGCGATAAAAGCGAGAATCCATTCGGGTGAATTGCGCATCGCGATCGCGATCTGTGTACCTGCGCCAACGCCATAGTCGGACTTGAGGCGTTCAGACAAACCGCTGGCACGCGACAGTGCTTCCGAATATTTCAAGCGACGCTCACCGGAAACGATAAAAGTCCGCTCGGCGTGACCCCCTGCTTCCAGAATCAAATAAGTCAGGTTGCGCGGCAAATTCCTATAGGTCTTGAGCGGTGCGCCATTGATTGTCTGATCAATCAACTCGAATTGCTGTCCCGGTGCGGACAAGCCGTCCCGAATTCGGTCGAGTTCAGCCAAAACCGACATTGCTCTTTCCCCTTGAATCTTCGTCAACCGGGCCTCGCATTGGAGTTAGCATCCCGATTTTTAGTTTTCATAATGCATTATACTTGTCAGCTCAACGCATCACTCACGTAGATTAAGCAACGCCTGAGCTAAGCACTTCGAGTCGCCGCAGTACTCCGCTTTGTTCGTTGGGGGTGCAAATGCCTGACAGCATTAGCAAAACTCCCGTTTCGATTTCGATTGCCAACTTTTGTTCGGTACCACGCTCCATCAGACGATCCTGAAGCGACCCGGCAACACTATGGGCCAAATGTCGAGCTAGTGTTGCGGTCGGGATAACCGGTCTGAATTTTCCTAAGAGTTGTGGCTTCTCAAGGGCGGCCTCGAACATCCTATAGGTAAGCATTAAGCTGTCGCGCTGACCCTCGGCACTTTCCTGAGCTACCAAGGTGACAATCATACGACGGTAGAAATGTCGTTTGCTGTAGTAGACCCGCGATAGGATTCTTGAGAGTTCGGATATCCACCCGACCAAATCCTCACATGGCAAGTCCGCGATATCTTGAGCCCGATCGTAAATGTCTTCGCGGACAATTTCTAACAGAATACTGGATTTCGACCCGAAGAGATTATAGGGCGTGACTAGGCTGACACCTGCTTTCTCTGCCAAATCTGGCATCGAAAAATCCTTGTTCTTAGCCTCAAGAATCAGAGACCGCGCCGCGTCCAGGATTGAGCGTCGCCGGGTAATTTTCTTCAACTCTCTTGTACTCGATGCCAATTGGCCCATTTTCACGCTCCGTGCGTATCGCCCAATATCGCAATTGCGTTCAGCCGTTTCCCCCAATAAACTATAATGCCTTATGGTTTTTGGAAAGGCCTCTCCATGAGCGACGGTGACAGTTTCAGGACGGAGGTCAGGTCCTGGCTCGAATATAATTGCCCCATCGAGAAGCGGGGTCCGATGAATGAGACCGACCACTGCTTCGGCGGAAGACGCTGGCGCTTCAAAGACGACGCGCAGCGCCTATGGCTGGAACGAATGAGTTCACGTGGCTGGACTGCGCCCGAATGGCCCAGGCAATACGGCGGCGGTGGGCTTTCCCCAGTAGAGGCCCAAGTTTTGCGCGAGGAGATGTCGCGAATTCAAGCGCATTCGCCGCTCACAAGCCTAGGCATATGGATGTTGGGGCCTGCATTACTAAGGTTTGGCACGGAAGAGCAAAAGCAAAAATATCTGCCGCCGATCGTACGCGGTGAAGTTCGCTGGTGTCAGGGGTATTCCGAGCCAAACGCCGGGTCGGACCTAGTCAGCCTGCAGACCCGCGCAGAGCTCATCGGCGAAGAATTTGTCATCAATGGAGCCAAAATCTGGACCTCATATGGGCATTTGTCGGATGCAATCTTCTGTCTGGTTCGCACCGATCCATCAAAGCCACGCCACGAAGGCATTAGTTTTTTACTGATTGACGATATGACTGTTCCGGGGGTCGTAGCCTCCCCATTGAAATTGCTGTCGGGCGCCGAACATTTCTCTCAAGTCTTCTTCGACGACGTTCATGTATCGCACGACAATCTAGTCGGTGTGCTGAATCGCGGTTGGGACGTCGCAAAATACCTACTGTTGTTCGAGCGCGCGATGATCGGCGGTCGAACTGCAGACACAACACGACTGCCTGCTATCGCTGTTAAACATATGGGTAGGGATGCGCTGCGCGCCGAACCGATGTTGCGGGCGAAAATTATAGAGCTCGATATGGAACTGGCAGCGTTCGAAGCAATGGTTGAACGATATGACGACGAGGCTGCGGCCGGGATCATGCCCGGCGCAAAATCGTCGATGCTGAAATATTGGGCGACCGAGTTGGCAGTACGTCGCCATGAGTTAACAGTTTCGGTTATGGGAATCGACGGAATCAACCTTGATGGCGATAGCGGCAAGGTCGCTTTGAACTGGCTGGCGGCACTTCCCAACCGAATTGGCGGCGGTACTTCTGAAATTCAGTTAAACGTTATTGCAAAACGCGTCTTGGAACTTCCCGGTGCGTAAAACTTCGCGAATTTCATAGGAGTATTGCTTCTTGTCCTTACTGATAGACGACGACACGAGGATGCTGCGCGATTCCGCTCAGCGATTTTTCGCCGGGTCCGATTCCGTGCGTTCTCTTCGTCGTCTGCGTGATTCTCGCGACCTGACAGGCATCGCACACGGCACTTGGAACGGGATCGTCGAACTGGGACTTTCCGGGGTCCTGATACCCGAACAATTCGGTGGTTCAGGATTGGACACAATGGCGTCGATCCAAATCTCAGAAATGATGGGCGCTTCCCTGGCGACGGGTCCCTTCCTGTCAAGCGCAGTAATGTCCTCAACCATCCTTCTCGCGTGCAACAACGATCGGATCAAAAACGACATCCTCCCGGCAATTGCCTCTGGGAGCATAGTCACTTTGGCTTCCGAGGAGACTTCCCGACACAATCCCCTCTCCATTAGCGCGACCGTGGGGAATCAGAATGGGAGATATGTTCTCTCCGGCAATAAGATCGCGGTGATAGACGGAAATATCGCGGAAAAGCTAATCGTTCCGGCCAAATCTACGGACAATGGCCAGGTGCTTCTACTGCTCGTCAATTCGGACGCCAACGGAATTGTGACAAAGGTCGGAATGGGCATTGATAGCCATCCGGTCGTCGAAATTGCCTTTAGCAATGTCGCACTTGGTCCGGAAAATGTGATTTCCGACGATGAGAGGTCGATCGATTATCTGGACAAGGCCTTCGATATCGGCCGCATTCATCTGGCTGCGGAGATGCTGGGCGCTGCCCAGGAGGCGTTCGACAGGACCGTGGATTATCTAAAAACCCGTGTTCAGTTCGGACGAAAGATCGGCGAGTTTCAGGCACTCCAGCACCGTGCAGCCCTGCTATTTGGCGAGCTCGAGATCGCGCGGTCGCTCGTGTTGAAGTCAGCTTCAATATATGACACGGACCAAGCGCGTAGCGCTGAATTCGCAAGCCTGGCCAAGGCGCGCGTTGGTGAGATCGCAAAGCATGTCACGACTGAAGCCGTCCAACTCCATGGCGGGATCGGCGTTACGGATGATTTCGATATCGGCCTGTTCTTGAAGCGGGTCAAAGTGGCTTCCGAACGGCTGGGAGACACTTCATTCCATGCTGAGCGCTATGCTGGTCTGCAAGGCCTGTAAGCTCCGGTTTCGAGCGCTTGGACAGCGCAACTACGACATGTAGAGGACCAACAAATCGTTAATAACACTAGGCTTTTCGCTACCAATAACGTTCATATGCATTTCCAAGGTCACGAGCGTTCCGGCATCAACGGCCCTGACCTGCTTGATGCGACATCTGCCATGGATACGGCTGCCGACGAGAACCGGACTCGGGTAGCGCACGCGATCTGATCCGTAGTTCACCATGTTGCGAAAGCCGGTGATCTCAACCGGCATGTTCACCTTCACTCGCCCCATCAAAGACTGGACGAGCATTCCGTGAGCAATGGTCGTCCCATAGGAACTTTCGGCCTGCGCTCGCACCGGGTCGGAATGAATCCAATAATCGTCGCCGGACAGGCGGGAGAATTCGTCGATCATTTCCTGGGTAACTTCGATTTCGTTGCTCCAGGCTGTGAACTCAACGGTGATTGCACGACTGAGACCTTCAATGTCGCGAAAGTCGAGCGTCTTGAAATCCGTGCCATGAGGCATGGTCAAATCATCCAAGGAAAAATCTTGGCGGACGGATCGCAAAATTGCGTCTCTTCGGCAGTGCGCAGCGCAATCGCCTTTTCGGTTTGACGGCTGATCATCCTTGCGCCGAAAAGCGCTGCAATGCCGTTATATCGAATCCTTTATCAGCGGCCTGCCGTATCAATGAATCGGCGCTTGCAGCGCCCTTGCGCAGTTGTATGGCGGCCCACAACAGGTAACAGCGCGTTCCCGAACGACAGTGCGCCAGAATCGGGCCCTCGGCCTGCGCGATCAGCTTCTCGAAAGCGTCGATCTCTTTCACAGTCAGGGTCGAGGCGGTGATTGGGAGATAGTGATATTCGAGTCCGACGGCTCCGGCTCGGCGTCGGGCATCGCCGGACTCCAACTGGTCCGGCTCTTCATTGTCGGGTCGATTGTTGATCAGGGAACGATAGCCCGCAGCAGCTATTTCTGAAATATCATCTGCGGTGATTTGCGAAGCGACTGCGAAACTGTCGGTGAGTGCAACGATCTTCGCACGCATTTTAATTCTGACCTCAAAATGTTGGCCGGTTTATCAATAGATCTTGCACATTGAATAATGTCGGCTTGCCTGCCTATCGCATTTTTTGCGGAACCACCCAACCATTCTTTCGTTTAAATTCACTCTGCTCAGCGTGAGCCTTCGCGCGGCAGGTGGGGCGATGACTTTAAAACCGATTATCGAGGGTGTGCGGAGCTTCAAGACCCAGGGCCTGGGCGAAAAGGCAGAAGGTAACCGCCGCAATGCGTTCTCGCGATTTTGTCGCTGGCCGACATGGCCTACTCTTCCAATGAAAGCTAGCTACCAACCGTATCGCGTCAAGATTCGGCATAGATCTGCGCCAAAAGCATAAATCTTGCTCGCGACCGTGATGCCGCGCTAGCGTGACGTATTTTTAAGGCTTGGTGAATCCTATTCGATCTCGGTCCTGCGGTGCATTGTTCGTTGTTCAAGGTGATCCTCCGCACGCGCGCGAGGCGGAATATCATCAATGGTACGATACCGTTCACGGTCCCGACGCTCTCAATAACGGCTCGTTTCAGGAGGTCTGCCGATACCGGGCAGTGGGGCTCGGCCAGGCCAAAGCACGGTTCCTGGCGTTATGGAGGGGTGACTATGCGAACGAGGCGGCAGCATGGGGATATATCCGGCCGCACGCCGAGAAGATTCGCAATGCAGGGGGACTGAACGATATCGCGAGTGTCACGTTCGCGCTGATGATGTTTTCGGCCGACGGCGAAGGTGGCTGTCCTGCGACGAAAGGGATGCCGATACTGACGACCGTGCAGAATGACTGGCGGCACGCGCAAAGGGCCATGTCGGCTGAAGCATGGTGGGACGCTTCTGGTTTGAACCGCTTTGCCGAAGAGCTTGGGTCCAGATTTTACACAAGCGACCCTGCAGGGAAGGGCGCAGGTTATCACTTGGCCTTGTTCGAGCAACCAGACCCGATAGGCGACGTTATCGCCAGGTGGAAGGACGTCGGCACGCCGGGATCGTCTCCAACGCCGCCCTATCAGCTGATGTTCAATCAATCGGAAAATGACGCCAAAGATGGCAGCAATGAGCCCGCCGTTGCAAACGCCTGGACGATGCATTGGCAACTCATCTCGTCCCTGCCCTAGCCTGACCGCCTTATTGGGTGCCCGGTTTCTGGAACAGCGGCCCGGCGTTACGAGGGTTTTTGGACAAGGGGAGAAGGAAATCTCCAGGCTTTCCACGGTTATCGACAGTCCAGAGGAAGCCCTTACGATCGAGATACAGCTTTTGCATTTCGGGTAGATTGAAAGGCCTGGACCCTAGTCGCCCGAATATTGCGATCTGGTTTCCGGTCTCATCGACAGCTCGGTCTCGATCCAAACCTTTTGACAGCGCCAAAGCTGGGCTGGCTGTCTTACGCCAAGCTATCAATTCCGGCTTCGGATCGGGGCTAAAGCCGTAGAAATTTGGCTGAGAGGCCGGCGAGGTGAGTTGAATAACCTTCAAACCGGCCTCACCGTCCGCGACATAGGCGTAAAGTGACGCGTTGGTCGTGGCGACGATTACGTCCTCAGCGTCATGAATGCGGCCGTCTGCGGTAAACATCTGATATAGCTTGGGTTGGCGAGGCTGTTCGACATCAACGATCGCTAGACCATCGGCTCCGTCAGCGACATAGGCGAAGGTTCTCGCGACATAAACACGATGGGCGTCTTTGAGCGGAATTGTGGCGTTCTGAACGATTTCGGGATGGTCTGGGTGGGTGATGTCGACGATCCGCAATCCGGTTGCGTCGGTCACAAAGAGAAAACGGAACTGAACAGCTGTCGCTCGGGCCGTCGGAAGATCGATCACCGACAGAACCTTGGGTTTCATCGGGTCATTCATGTCGAGAACGACAATCCCCTTATCAGCGGCGATATAGAATACCGAGCCGGCAATCGTAATATGCCGGGCGCCGTTCAATATGCCGCCCTCGTTCCAGGTGATGGCGCGTTTTAGGAAATTATTGCGCGGCTCGCCGTCGGTAAGAGTGTCGACGTCCACTGCTATCAGACCCTCTTTGGAGTCTGTGATGAATGCATAGTGGTAAATTGGATGGAACGGCTGTTCCTGGTTATCGATCCGCATCAGGTCGCCTACATTGCGGCCCGGCGCGATCGACTGGTTGGTGGGCAGGGCGACGCATGTCGCATCCGTCGTATCGACATGCGTATCATGCCCAAAGGGCGATGACGGGCCCGTGACAATCCTCTCCGAATAGCCTTTGTTTCCAATAGAAGCGATGTCATAGACTCGGAAACCGTCACTGCCCGCGGCTGTGAAAAGATACTCGCCGCGCATTTGGATACAGCGGGTAACGTCGCCCGAATGGTGATGCGCCTCCTGGAGCTCCTGTCCGTTGTCCTGATGTCTTTTCCACCAATCGGGGTATGCGTAGCGATGCAAGTAGCTTCCGATCACGGCTTGCGGTTCGTCCCACTCCGTTACTTGTACCGCCTCTACGCCGCTTTTTTCACCCAGCCAGGCATTATAGCCGACAAAGTTCGGGAAATTGGTTCCCAGGAGCAACAGTTGCGCCATGATCGCATTATTGTCGTCCTTGGTGGAGACATGGCAATCCTCGCAGGTCTTCGTCTCCACTGTCCGTTCCGTATGCGGATAATGGGGCGCAAATGCCTGTGATGAGAAGCCGCTGGCCGCGATAGGCGGCTGCTGAATGTAGATATGTTCTCGATTGATGTTGGTTGACGACAGTATCAAGGCTGACGATGAGCGCACCGGGGCAATGATGTTGCCCTTAACCGTCGAGTTCTTTCCAAGGAAGAACATGTCGTCGCGCGATACCTGAGGATTGTAAGTCGCATAATTCCGGCTTGTCCCACCCTCGAAGTGATGGCGTTCGGTTTTCCAATTCGCCTCGATCGGCAGGTGGCAGCCGGAACAACTGGTTGTCCATGACGTATGGCAACTAATGCACATCATGTTCTTGTCTTGGTGCGCGCGATTTTCTGCAGCGATCCCTAGACCCCATTTGAGCGAGGGGTCGGCGGACATCAATTTCGCGCGGGCGGCCTTGGCGTTATATCCGGGGAAGGTCGGATCGACCGAGTTTTTGACCAGGCTGACTTTCCATTCGAGACCTGGGGTTACGGCCGATCTCTGGATCAGCGTGTTCCCGCGCCACTCGAAGCGCAGCGAACCGTCCTGATTGCGGATCGCAGCCAAGTCGTTGCCACCAGGGGGCGCAGCGGGACCGGAGGTTTTCAAAGTAGGATATTTGTCGACCGTGCCGTGACAGTCGATACATTGTATTTCGATCGCTGCCGACGCCTCGCCGTAGATGAAACCGTTGCTGTGCGCATCCTGGGCAAAATGGCAGTCCATGCATTGCATCCCTTTTTCCATATGGATGGAGGCGAGATGCACTGCCTTGTGAAACTTATCGGGATCGTCCTGGCTGACCTTGTTGCCGGCAGCATCGAGCAGATTGCCCTTCCGGTCAGACTTGAAGATCGCGCGGAAATTCCAGCCATGACCGTGATAGTCGGCGAACTGCGTATTCTTCAATGTGGGGTTTAGATCGGCAACCTTGGACAAAAATTCTTCGTCCGCCCATTTGCCGCGTGGCGCTGCGCCCTCGGGATTGCGATCGTTAACCGCCCGAATCTCTTCAGCTGTGGGATATTTCTGTTCTTTCGGCCACATGCTGGGCGCGTCGGATTCGTAGTCCCACATCGTGTAGCCCATAAAGGAATTCACGAAAATATTAGGCTGGTGCATATGGCAAATCATGCACTGGCTGGTGGGTATCGCCCGCGTAAAGACGTGACGCAGAGGATGGCCCGATTCACCGTGCGGAATTGTCGGATCGACTGACTGGCTGGTACCGTCATGCCCAAACACGGCATATGGCCCGGAATGGAGCGGATCTCTGTCGTTCGAATATATGACATGGCAGCCGGCGCAGCCGGAACTGCGGTAATCGCCCGGATTGTCGTTGGTCCCGAGGAACCACATGAACGGATCGTTCAGTCGAGTCTTCGTTATATTGATAACGGGCACCGCGATGCGGTTTCCGGTCCCTGCGTCACGGTTGGAGGCATGCAGTTCCGGTCGACCGGGCTCTTCGAGTTTTTGGATTTCGCCGCTGGAATTCGGATCGCCGATATCGGGAAACTGTGTTCCAGTGACACGGCCGCCACGTTCAAAAACCCTGAAGATATCGCTCGGTTTGATAACTTCCCAAGGCGGCAGCGGCAGCAGGAACGGAAGAACACCGTGTTTCTTCATCTCATCGGTTGGTTCGACCGGATTGAAGACCTGCGAAGCCTTTCCGTTCTCATCATAGGATTCGCCGGTGAGGTAATGTTTGAAAGGCAAAATACCGTTGTTATAGGCAGCTCCCCCCCAAAGCATCGCTCCGGTCGACATGAGTGAGCGTTGGGTAACCTTGACTTCCTGTTCATGGCAGGCGCCACAAGCGTATTTCACAATCCGATAGTCGGATGGATTGAGAAAGCGGATAAATTCCGGGCTTTCGTTATTCAGTAACGTGTAGCTTCGCTCTGGCTTGGCACTGACCGGCCAGTTCCAAGCTTCCGGATTGCGCGGCGCGACATGGGCAGCGTCCATTGCCGTCTTATAGGCGGGATCGGCGCTTCGCGTTACCGCTGGGGCGTGTCCCGCCAGACCCGCAGGCGAGGATGACTGACTGGGACCAAAGCTGATTGCCGCGTTCGCCGGCCGCACAATATTCGGATTGCCGCCGTGACAATCGGCACAACCGAGCATGATCGCCTTGTTTTCATGCATTGTCGGAGCGTCGGAGCTGGAATGGCAGCTAACGCAGCCGGTGCTCTTGGTCTGCATCTGCTCCGCGGACTGAAAACGGGGCGCAGACGTCTGCGGCCCGGCCCGTGACGGGGCCACCAAAGCGAGGCACAGAAGGCCGATGAAAAAGCCGAATCGTAGCATCAGGCTCAGTACGCTAAGATGACGTCGAATACGACGGAATAGTACAGCTTGTCCGATGATTCGGAACTAAACAAATCTTTGAATCCTTGCCCGGGAACCAAGACGGCACCGGACATACGATAGATCACATTCTGCGTATCGAAAGGCCGCCAGTTCGCAGTCGTCGAAAGATCCCATCCTATGTCCTTATGGATGTTCCCCTGCTCGCGCAGCAGTTGTAAAATTTCGGTATTATTGAAGCTGAGATGGTTCGCATTATAGCTAATGCGCAACTCGGGCAACACATCGACGTCCGCACCAACGCCAAGCAACAGTACGCCGGGATTGATGAAATTCGACTGCCCTTCGTCCTTCGACGAGCGCAGCGCAGGCAGCACGCTGTTGGGCCCGGTCAGCGATACGCCACCGCCACCTATGAAGGGAATGCCCTCGCGAATCCAGTAGCTTGAATCTGCGCCCGCGAATTGTGGGTTCTCATTAATTGCATCGAACCCGCCTTCGGTTCCGCTACCGGGTTTGCCATCTCCACTGGCATAAAGGAACGAGCCGCGCAGCCGAATATAATCGAAATCGATCGAGGGCTCGAGCGCGATGAAGAAGGCTCGGATATCCGACGGCTTTCCGCTGATCTCGTTCAAGCTATCGTGGCCCAGAGCGTAGTAGAACGACTCGGTGAGGTTCACTCGGCCAAAGTGGCCATCGCCGTTAAGGCCCAGATATGTGACATTGTACTTATGCGGCTCTTCGAGCCCCAGTTCTGCCGGTCGTACAAGAAAACCGTTGGTGTCGTAGTGCTGTCCGGTGTCGTCGTTCCAATTCTCGACGACACTAAATTCAGTCGTAAAGCCGGTTACGGGCAAATCCTGCACGAACAGGTTTGCAAGAGCGATGTTATCGCGGCGCAACGGCTTGCTCAGATCGTTGAAGCCACTGTTGGTGTCTTTCTCGATCCGGCGGAAATAGGCCAAGTTGTACTGAAAGCGATTATTGGCACGATCACCGAAGAAGCGAACGCCGAGCTGTTCGTCCTGAAAAAGGAAGCCTCTAAAATCAGCATTCATTGGCTGGATGCCGACCCGAACTGAGTCGAAATCGTACCGGTCAGAGACATCGCGCAGGTGATAATCGATGAAGGCTTCCTGGAAGCCGACAAAACCGGAGTTGCGCTCCCTGCCCTTGGCGGGATCGATATCGACGACACCGAGTTCTTCGACGCCGAGATGCGTGAAGCTGACCGCCGGTGTGACCGTGAACTCGAAATCCGGCGGACGAAATGTTGTATCGCCCTTGATGATCGAAAAGGTCGGCACCAGCGTCTGTGAAAAAAAACTCTGTCGAGGTTTGCCGAACTGGTCGTTGCCGGTCTTGTCGTTGGCGACAACGGTATCGTTAGGCACCGGAACCGCGCGCGCCTCATAGAGAGTGTCCGTGACTGCGCTCAATTCGACATACCAATCGTCGAAGACGGGACGATCACCCTTGAGCGTACTTTGACGATAGGGATTGAGCGGATCGTCCGGTACGCCCAAGGCATCGACGATACGCGTGCGATCCGGAATCGGCACAGTTCGATAATCCAAGTCGCTCGACGGCGCAGGCAGGGCATCGGGATTCGTGGCCGGCGCCGGTGACTCGGTCGTTACGCCTGGTTGTTTGAATTCCTCTTGCCCAAAAGCATCGGGACCGGCGATGGCGATCGTGATCGTCGACAAGCCCGCCAGTAATATAGTGCGCCTCATTTGCCGGCACATAGATTTTGTGAACTGCTCGTGACATAGGGCGCATAGGGACAATTGACGTAGTGCGGCCCCGCGCCATTGGCGAACAGATTATCCGCGCGAATCGACGGCGGCGCTTCACCGATCCCCGTATTCAGTTCCTGACCGGCATTATAGATTCCCAGAAATGCCGTCATATCGTCCTGATCGACGCCGTCACCCGATATCCCGACTCCGCCGACGAGTACGCCATTGCGATAGACCGGGAATCCGCCAGGAAAAATCTGCAGTCCGTTCGCAATTACCGGCTTACCAGTCGCGCTGCCCGGCGGCGGCGGAAGATCCGTGCAATACCGATTCGTATCGGTGGATGATACTCCAGCGACGTAAAGCAGGTGTGCGGCGATATTGTGCAGCACAAGGTCGAGCTGCAGTCCATCCGAGAACGGCGTGTCGGTATTGGCTGGGAAGGAAAGCGGGCCGTTCACAGTCCCGTCGATGCCGTCGGGATATGTGGGACGTGCAATATTGCCAATGGCCCGGACACTCCACGCATAGGCGCTCGAGAAGATCGGACGACCGAAAAACGTTGTGGCCGCTAACGAAAATTTCGCAACATTGATGGTCCCCAGCCCAAGGTTGACCGAGTTCGCCGATTGCGATTGCAAAGCCTGGTCGCCGTTGGCGCTGGACATGAACACCGCCGTCCGGGCCTTCTGCAACGAAACGTCGATGCCGAACACTGGCGCATCGGGGATTGTCGCGATCGCAATCGGCGTGCCATTCGCGTCGACTACGGCGATTGTCACAGCGAGCACAGACCCTGGCGGGTTGCGGATCTGCGCCCGTGTCTGGATGCCGCTCGCATAGGCTGCCTTCACCAGTCCGAGCGCTTCTTGCTGAGACAAAGTGCCGTTGGCGCCTGCAATTGCCGGATATCGGACTTGGTTGTTGCCGTCGACCAGGAGATAGGGCGCCACCTGCGTGCTGATCGTGCCCGAGAAATCCTGGACAATGCCGGACGCACTGGAACCGTAAGCACTCCCTGCGCGTAAGCCGCTGGCGGCGGCGTAATAGCCAGTTACGTCGACAAGGCCTCCTGTCCCCGTCGGCATCGAGGCGTAAGCCGGTGCCGACGCCGGACTGGTCACGAAGTCCGTGTTGGTAGCGTCGGAGTAGCGCAACGTCAGCCCGCCCGCGGTGATTGTCGTGGCGACAATCGATGCCGGTGCGTCAAGGCCAACCGTGCCGGCAAGCGCAAGTATCTCATCTGAGGAGTTATCGTTGTTGTAAATATCCTCGTCGACGCGATAGGGACCGGCTGCCTTGACGCCAATGCCGCCGACGAGCTCGCCGTTTTTGTAGAGCGGGAAGCCGCCGGGGTCGCCCGCAAGCCCCAAGGGCGAGCGATGGGGTCCTCGCGTCACCGTGCTCGCGTCGGAGATCGGGTTGTAGGCCACCATAAGGTCTGAACAGGGCAGGGAACTGAATTGGGTACCATATAGCGGGCCGGAAGGTGCTCCCAGCGTGCCTGGATTGAAGTGCTCCTGTATGATTTGGCTTGCGGTTCGGGTCGAAAATGCATTGCCGTGTGACGATGAGAGGTATGCGCCGGTCACCGCCTTAGCAATTGCCTCGAGCGTGGTCGGGACAAGTTTCTGATTGAGTGTGCTCGGGATACGGCTGTCACTCCCGACGCCGCTCAGCCCATCGACAAGCGGGGTCGCGTTCGCTCCGTTGGGGTTGGTTTCAACCGGCAAAGCAGTCGGTGCGCCAACCATTTGGTACACGGCCAGAACTGCTCCCACGCGGTCCACCACTGCGATCGTTGCCGGAGTATTACGCGCGTTGGCTTCCTGCACGACCCGACTGATAACCTGCCCTACATCAGTCGGCGTCAGTGCCGTGTTGACCAAGCTGGGACCGGGGACCAGAACAGGTCCAAGTGCAACGGGAGTAGGACTGTCGGTTTGCACGGCAACACTGGTCGATCCCCGGACGGCACCGCTGGTATCTGTGAAACGGACAAAGACCCTGCTGGTCGCTGGGGCGAATGGTATCGCACCCGAACCGGCCGCGAAGACTGCGAAAGTCGGCGTCGCGCCGCTGTTGATCGTCGACTGAACCGTCGCGCTGGGCGAAGCGAAGCACTGTCCGGTACTCGGGTCGGTCTGGCAAATTGTCAGCGCCACCGGGATGCCCGCCGAACCAGTGTCGGCCGATACGGTCAATGCACCGGTTGCGCCTAAATTCACCGATGCGATCGCCAATGCCCCGGTTCCGTTATTACCGGGTATGTGGATGACCCCGTCATTGGTCTCAGTTGCGACCAATGCCACCACATCAGGGATGGGCGTCGTCGAAGCGGAAAACAAAAGGTCGTTTACGCCGGTCGTAACTGCTGCTGCGACTGCATTGGTGCAGGCAAAGGAAAATGCAATCGATGTCGGCGCGATCGGACTGTTCGGCGTAACCGAGATCACAAAACTTTGCGCAGCACCTGCAGCTATATCGACCGGCGTGTTTACCGATCCCGCTACGGCGTTCGTGCTGGGGTTCGTGGTCTGGTAGGTGAAGGTGGCCGGCACTGTCGTTGCCGGAGCAATGTAACATCCTGTGCCCGCAATCGAGCCCGAATTTATAATTGTAGCGAAAGCTGTTGCGGCTTCTCCGACCTGAACGGAACGGCTGCTGGGCAATACCGCAGCGACGAGTGAAGCGGTGGATACTTGCGCCTGTGCTGTCGTGGCGACCCCAATTCCGAGCAGCCCGATCAGTATTGCTCTGACCAACCGATACGAACTTCCCCCCATGATCATTCGTGACCACAAGGTACGCGAACGCAAACTCTTGATTGTCTTTGGGGGGACTATTTTGTGGCCTCCGTCGCTTCGGTGGCCCGAGTTTCGACAATCGGATGCTCGGGATTGTGGAACACGTGGCAAGATACGCAGCGCGATGCGATGCGCTGTGGTGCACCAGATTCTCCTGCGTGGCAGCCCCTGCAGGTTTCTATACCGGGAATGAGTGCTGTAACGCCGCCGTCACTCGTTTCGGCCGCGTGGCACCCTTGGCAAGTCATTGTCGCGTGCTTGTCATGCCTAAACTGAGCTTTGGGCAAAAAGCGATCGGGAACGTAAACTGGCAATATCTTCCAGGCGGAAGCGGGTTCACCCGCGGCGGGCGCCTGCGTGACGTGACATTCGCCGCAAGCACTTCGCGCTATGGCTGACATCATCGCATTTGCAGTCTGGGCAGAAACCATTTCCGCACCTGTCGGAGGCGGCGGCAATGGCGCCCCTGGTTTTGCGAATATATCGCTGTTCGGCGCAGGAAAGGTCTCATTGGCCAAAGCTGCTTCGGAATAATAGCCCCTAAGCCGATTGGCTACGTCTTCGGGGTGCCCGTGGGGCAATCTCCACTCCGGGTGCTTCGGTTCGAATTGAAGCTGATGGCATTCCGCGCAAGCCTTGTCGTAAGTGACCGGCTTGAACACCATTCCCCCTGGCGTCTCTTCGTGACAGGTCGCACAGGTAGATCCCACTTTAGCACCCGCTGCCTTCACCTTCTCGAGCTTCAGATGTGTCATATGCGTGAACTTAAGATGGCTATTGTCCACGGCATTCTTATCGTCGAGCGGGAAGCGCGCCACCGTGTGCAGCGCGGCATCTTGAACTAGCGATACAGAAAATTCCGGGTGATCGGAGCCGAAATCCCGCACATCATGCAACTTTGTATTGGGTGCGTAGCTTTTAGTGTCCTGATGGCACGAGACGCAGTCAGCCTGATCGTTCCTGGTCGCTAGAGTCATGCCCTTATGTTCATGGTGACAGGATTCGCAACGCTGCTTATTTAGATCTGCATCGGGCGACATATGCGGGTCTGCATGCTGCCCGATAGTCTGATGGCAGGACAGGCAAGAACTGGACCGAACGGGGACAAAAGCGCTTTCGTGGCAGCTTGCGCAATTAGTACCAAACGCCTTATGCGCTCCCGAGATTTCGCCGACATTCCAAAGCGCAGCAGAATGAAAAATACTCTCATGCACGCTAAGTGCCGCTTGGGTTCGACCGGCCTTTGTGGTCCAACTGGCAGCCGTGTGGATCGGGCCGAACACTATCGGCACTATAAAGAAAAGCGCAAATACGACCACAGAAAGCGCGAAGGCGAACAGACGGATGTTCGGCAAAGTAACGTCGAAGCGGCTCATATATGACTTGGCCTGAGCCGCCTCGTCGAACGCCCCTTCCTCAGCTGCCGTAACGGTTACAACATGGTCCGCTGGAGTCGATTCGTCAGGCGCTACCTGTGTAAATATAAATGGACCGATTCTTATTGAATCGCCGACTGCCAGGAGTGAGCTCGGAACCTCCGAGGTACCCTTTTTCAGGGTAGCGCCCGGGAGAGCTTCGACCCAGATATTTGCTCCGTCCTCACGTAAGACAGCGTGATGGTAGCGCAATCCGTCGCGCTTCATCCGCAGCCCGCAATCCGGTGCGCGGCCGACGATGATCGACGGCTCTTCGATTACACGATCTTGTCGTGGGTCAATCGAAGCGCCGACGCGCGGTATGAAGCGAAAGAGCGTCGACATATATTACCGGTAGTAGAAAACCGCGAAGACGTGGATCCCAAGAGCGATCACCAAAGCAATCGTTAGCGGGACGTGGACTGCGCGCCACAGCAGTAGTTGGGCACGATAGCGCCAATCCCGGCGCATCTTCACCACTACCGTCGCGCGCTTCGTCAAGTTTTGCACTAAGGGCAGAACCTCAGCGGGCTGAGCATTACCGACGCCACCAACCTGATCTCTCAGTTTGGCAATCGCCGCGCCGGTCGCACCGGCCAATAGATTTGGTCCTCGCCCGAGCAGTCCCTCCCGAAAAGTGAACTTCCCGCCGTAATCTTCAGTGGCCTGAACAACTAGGGCTGCGACTTCGTCATCGAAGGTTAGGGCCAAATCCCGGCATTGCTGATCAAGAGATGCCAGTTCGGCCGCCATCGTCTTCAACGTCGACCCTGCACGGTTGGTCGTCATCATCGCGGGATAGCGGACGAATGCATAAGCGCCGAATACGCCGCTCAAAATCACGATCGCCATCAGGACGAAGGCAAGTGTGTGGACGTTCCAATGAAATCGGAAACCAGTATGGAGGGTCGCGATAACGATCAGCGCCAGCCCTAAATAAACATGGGCCGACATCCATCCCTCGAGTGGACCCTGCCCGCCGTAGCGGCGACGGCGAATGCCGAACCAGGCCAGCCAGCCGATCAGACCCAGCCCTATCGTGCCGTACGCATATCCCAACCACGATCCACCATTAGGAGGACCGCTTGGATGGTCAATCCAATATCCAACAATCGCCAAAGCCGAAAGCGCAAGCGCAACCTTCCCATAATAGCCGCCGCGCCAAACCAAGAAGGAGCGATGGATCGAGACCGGTTCGTTGGCAGATGACGCCACGGTTATTGTCCCCGCCCGTCACGAAGCCAGGACATGTATGTCTCCGGCGCCACCCGAATTGCCGCTCCGGTCGGACAGGCGGCGACGCAGGAAGGTGACCCACCGGTATCCTTGCATAGGTCGCACTTCACCGCCTTCATCGCGTGCGGCGCATTATGGTCGTGCGGTTTGGGTGCCGGTGTGGGCAACCCGACGCTATCGAGCAACCACGTCAGCCAGTTTTGCGGCTCTTTCTGACCCGACGTTGGATCGACCATATTAATGACGCCGTAGGGGCAATTATTCGCGCAATTGCTGCATCCGATGCAGGTCTGCTGGTTAATAAAGACTTCGCCCGTCGGCGCGCGCGTGATTGCGTCGACAGGACAATCGCTCATGCAGTGCGGATTTTCACAATGGCGGCATGCTACGGGGAGCAGAACCGACATTGCGCGCTGGCCGGCATCGCGATTGACCCTGCTGATGCCGTCATGAGTCGAAGCACAAGCCGATTCGCAGTTGCCGCAACGCGTGCAGAGGCCCTCGTCTATAATGAAAGCGTTCGTCGCCTCGCCTACGCCCTGCTTCATCAGGAAGGACGTCAGAGCCGTCTCATCAACCTTATTCTGAGTCTGGCCGGCGCGAGCAAGCGCGCTGCGCACCGTTTGATCGAGCTGGGACTGTACTGCGTTTTCGAATATGGCCCGCAATTCTGGCATGCGGTCCATGCTCGCACGCACGACAGTTGCATCGACACGAACCGCTTCGCAAGCCACGGTCGCGCGGATTGTTGCGGCCCGAGTAGCGCCGTCTTCCAGCAGTCCCCGCTCGCCAAACAAGCTGCCCGCCGCGATGTAATTTAGTGCAACTTCGCGTCCGTTTTCGACTCGCGTTACAGTCGCAGATCCGGTGCGCAGAAAATATAGCGCGTCGACTGGATCGCCCTCGGCACAGATCGTCTCAAACGCCTTGTAGCGCTTCAATTCCGCCCCGGCGATCACATCTTCGATGTCGCTGATCGGCCGATCGCGAGCCAATCCCGTATGGACGATCCTTCGCATCGCAACGCGATCCAATTCAGCCTTGATGGCCTTAACGGATGCCTGAAGGCGCCGCATCGTCCGCCGCGGAATCTCGACCATAACCGCCGGCTCACCCGCAATCACCGTCGCGCTGCGACGGCGCCCCGAGATCAGCCCCAACTCACCAAAAAACTCTGCTGTCCCGATCCGCACCGCCATATCCGGGCGCGCCTCGTTGATCAGCACATGAGCAGACCCTTCGGCAATATTCCAAAGCGAACTGGTGTAGTCACCGCGCTTAAAAACCGTATCCCCTTTAGCAAAGCGAAATATTGAGCTTTCCAGCATGGCTTCACGCAACTGAAGCATGGTTAGGCCTGCCAAAACCGGAACATGTTCGCGCAGGTAAGTCAGCACGTCATTCACTGCGGCACCCGGGAAGGCCGGATCAAACCGCTGGCGCAGCAGATCCTCGTCCGCAGGAGGAATTGGATCGCCGGCCATTCTGCGGATGATTTCGTGGCCTTGGTTCACCGCTTGCTTAATCAGGGTGAAGCCCGCAAGTGCGCCGATGATGTAGAGCCCCGGAACGTTACACTCGTAAGTCTCATTGAGTTCAGGGACTGCAGCGGGATCGTCGCTCGGAAACTTTATTCCCGCTTCTTCGAGAAATTTACGAGGCGGTATGGCACCGAGGCGAGCGATAATCCGGTCCACCGGAACGATCGACTGACCCTCGGCTGTATCCAGAATCAGCGCTTCGTCATCAATGCGCGCCGGCGCAGAATTCGGATAGGCTCGAATTTGTCCCGAACGAATGGCCTTTTCGATCGCGGCAACATTGCCCGGCTTGGCGCGCGAGAAATCCGGCTGGCGGTTAACGATGCTGACTTCGTTATGCGACGCCAAGGCAATTGCGTTTTCAATACCAGCATCGCCGGCACCGATAATGGCAATGCGCTCGTTCTGATAGGCGTCCGGGTCGTCGAGTTGGTATTGAACCCACTCCCGATCGGCGCCGGGTACCGGAACCTTACGCAGATTGCCCTGTAACCCGATCGCGAGGATTACTTCGTCGGCCGTGATGATCTCGTCACCCGGCAGGGTCAACTGGAAACTGCCGCGCTGGCCTGACATCTTTCTAACTTCGGCATTCAGCCGGATGTGCGCACCGGACTTTTCCGCAGCAATATTCCAATTTTCGAGGATGCCCTCGCGAAACCCCTCTTCGAACGGCATGCTGCCCTGAAGCGGCAGGCGCATCGGATGCGCCATAACCTTTTTGCCCTTCTGGTACTTATAAATCGTGTCGGACAGATGATTCGTCCGCTCCAACAGGACATGCGAAAGCCCCTGCTCGGCCGCAGTAACTGCCGCCGACAGGCCGCCAGGACCCGACCCAATAATCGCGACCTGATAATGCTCGGTCATTGTGCGACCTCTCGCATCAAGCCGCCCTTACCATGAAGGCATCGCCTGGGTGACCGACTTGGCCGCCGCAGCGAATTTCACCGGGTCGTAATTGTCTTCCTTCTCGGTCGCCCCGTAACACTGATTGAGCCCGGCCTTAAGCGCCGCGTATGCCGAAGCATCGAGCGCGCCATCAGTGTTGAGCGTGTATATGATCGAAGCGAACGCCATTGTTGCCTGTTCGGCAGCGGCGTAATCGCTCGTATCGCCATTCGTGCTGGACTTGGCGACAGCCAGCAGCATGTCGCGCATATCTGCCTTGGTGAAATCATGGGCCGCCAGCACATCGCCCAACTTCTGAGCATTTGCCGCCAATCTGCGCGCAATTTCGCCCGGGTTACCTTCACCGGCGCTCAAGGCAAGATGCAATTCATGAACGTCGGCATCGAGTGACTTGCCCAGATCAGGCGCCACTTTCGCCGCAATCGCCCGCAGCATAATCGCATTTGCATCGTTGAAGTGTGGGATACCCGGGCCCAAACCCGTAGATGCGCGCTTTTGCCAGCGCAGATTACTCATCGGGTGATGACAGGCCTGGCAGTCGAAGAAGACCAGTTCAGGAAAAACTCCATTTCCCTGGTGCTTATCGTTCGCAATGCCCGTGGCCAATCGCTCCAAAGCCAAAGCCTGGCCGACCGCCCAGAATTGGACACCCTTCGCGACGGCCTTATGCTGACGGTAAACATCGTCTATCACATAGTGTGCAGGCTCGATCTGAGTAAATGTCTGAAGTTCGAATGGCATACGCGGGTGCCCGGCACCCATGATTTTATGGGTAATTACATGCGTGTCATCGCCTACATGGCAACTGACACACAACTTGGCGCGCTCAACCGGCCTGTCGGTCGGGTACAGTCCGTCATTATTGACCAATTCCGCATGCGTAATATGGCCATCGACATGGGGCCCAAGATAACGCTGACCCCCGCCGTGGCAAGCTTCGCAACCGACCCCGTCTGAAATCTTGAATTGGACGCCACGCGCCTCAGCGGGGACATTATCGGCGTGACAGTCCAGACAAACTTTCGCCTCAGTCGCGGGGCCAATACCAAGATTGGCGGCGATTCGTTTGCCCAAGTCGCCCTCGAGCACAGTGTAGGCCTTGGCGTGCTTGTCATGCACCTGCCAAGTCAGATACTCGTTTTGAAGAACTCCGTTTTTCTTGGTCGTCGACGCCGCGCCGTGGCACGGGCCGCCAGCGCAAGTCGCCACACCGAGATGTATATCCGTAACCGGCGGAGCAGGCATGGTCTGCGCTTGCCCGACCCCTGCGAGACCCAACAATAAGGTCACGAGTATCATTAGTGAATGCCGGCCACGCGGACGACTCATTCTCTTCCCCGCGCGTTGAAGATTGAGTTCGGACTTGCCTCTACACCTGCATCTCAATCGTAAGCCGAAGTGCAAGTTTCGCTGACGACGCGACCATAAAGTACATTATGGATGTGTGTCTAGAAATATTGCGGGCGAAATGCATAAAAATGTGCGGCCTCAATGCGTTCCGCGATCCCTGGGTCGTATTAACTAACATCGCAGGCTGGCTGCCAGCGCGATTCTGTCTTAGAATATTTCTAATTAATATATACTTATGTTTGTTCGACTCCGGCGTTATCGATACAGGGAAATTTGATCGGCGAACTTGGCAAGCAATGAGCCGACTTAAGGAGAGACCTGGATGGAAACCGCTGAGCGTCTGGGAGCAATTGACGCAATCAAGGCGCTCAAAGCGCGCTATTTCCGTCACATGGATGCTAAAGACTGGGTCGGCTTGGAGTCCGTATTCGCAACAGATTTGGTCGCCGATTTTCGCGATTCAACCGGGTCCCATGACGAGACGCTCCTTACTGTAGGAGCGGCTCTTTATGTCGCGAATCTGGCGCCTATTCTGCAAAATATTACGACCGTTCATCACGGGCACATGTCTGAAATTGAAATAACTTCCGCGACGACTGCCGCTGGTATATGGGCAATGGAAGATTTGCTCTGGGTGCATGAGGGATCTCCGATCCCATATAAGACGCTGTATGGCTGCGGTCACTATCATGAGACCTACGAGAAACGTGATGGCGCATGGGTGATTAAAACGATCAGGCTCAACCGCCTGCGCGTGGACGTGACGTGACGGCTATACGCCATCCATGTAATCGCGGCGCCGCTGCGGCGTCATGCGTTCGATCGCATAGCTCAGCATGGTGCGCGGCAGGCGCGGCGCGCGGTCGTCGAGCCAGCGCTCCAATGCCGCCGGGTCGCGCTTGCCTGCCTCGCGTAGCATCCAGCCGCATGCCTTGTGCATCAAATCCTCGTGGTCGCCGATCAGTCGGTCGCACAAATCGAATGTCGGCTTGAGTTCGCCAGCCCGGATGAAATGCAAGGTCGCCAGCACCGCCACCCGCCGCCGCCACAGGATGGGCGAAGCCGCCAATTCGTCCAGCAGGGGCCGGTCGCGATTCTGGAGATGCGGCCCGGCGATGTAAGGCGCGCTGCCATCGACCAGCGCCCAATTATTTACCCGGTCCAGCCGGTTCAAATAGAGCCGGAAGATCGCCTCCCGCTTCGCTGCGTCACTCTTCTTATACTGTATGCCCAATATCATCAGCGCCAGGGTCCGCGCTTCGAGCACCGCGCTGTCGAGCAGCCGGTCGATCTCATCCAGCGCCATGGTTCGAAAGTCGCGTTCCAGCGCCCGGAGCACCGGCGTCGCCACGCCGATGAAATAGTCGCCCGTGCCCAGGCTGCCTTGCTTGAAGAACCGCAGCGACGATTCGGCCGCCGCCGGTCGGGCCACGCGATACAGCGCGGCGAGAGCCGCTTGCGCCGTCGGCGTGTCACCTTCAGGTTTCATTCCGATTCCCCTAACGCTTCCGATAGTGTCCTTATAAAGGGCCATGTAACGGCGCGGCGATTCGTAAAGTGGGATAGGCAAGGATGAAAGCGGCAGCGGTCCTGGATTATCGCGAACTGGCGCGCCGTCGGCTGCCGCGTTTTCTGTTCGACTATATCGATGGCGGGTCCTATGCCGAGGTGACCCTGCGCCGGAATGTGAGCGATCTGGAGCATATCCCGCTGCGCCAGCGTGTTCTGCGCGACGTGTCCGTGATCGATCTTTCGACGACCTGGTTTGGGCAGAAGCTGAATATGCCAGTGGCGCTCGCCCCGATCGGACTGGCCGGGCTAACGGCGCGGCGCGGCGAAGTCCAGGCAGCCCGCGCGGCCGAGGCGGCCGGCATACCCTTTTGCCTCTCCACGGTTTCCGCCTGCCCGTTGCCGGAAGTGGCGAAGGGCGTGACCAAGCCGTTCTGGTTCCAGCTCTATATGATCCGCGACCGCGCCTTCATGGTCGATCTGCTGTTCCAGGCCAAGGCGACCGGGTGTTCGGCGCTGGTCTTCACGGTGGACATGCCGGTACCGGGATCGCGCTATCGCGACATGCGATCGGGCCTAGCCGGCGCGCCGGGGCCGATGGGCGCGATCCGGCGATTCGGCCAAGCGCTGGTCCGGCCGGACTGGGCCTGGGATGTCGGCTTGCTCGGCCGCCCGCATGTGCTGGGCAATGTCGCGCCGGTGCTGCAGGGCAATACCGGGCTGGAGGATTTCTTCGCCTGGATGCGCGCCAACTTTGACCCGACCGTGACCTGGAAGGACCTGGAATGGGTCCGCGCCAATTGGACGGGCCCGCTGATCATGAAAGGCATACTCGACCCCGACGATGCCCGTTTGGTCGCCGATCTGGGCGCGGACGGGCTGATCGTCTCAAACCATGGCGGTCGCCAGCTCGACGGCGCGATATCCAGCACCCGCGCGCTGCCTCCCATCGCCGACGCGGTTGGCGACCGTCTGACCGTACTCTCCGACGGCGGCATCCGCTCCGGTCTCGACGTCGTGCGCATGCTGGCGCTGGGCGCGAAAGGCGTCCTGCTCGGCCGCGCCTGGGCCTATGCGCTGGCTGGAGGCGGCCAGGCTGGCGTCGCCCACATGCTGCGCCTTATCGAAGCGGAGATGCGGGTGGCGATGGCGCTGACCGGGGTGACTTCGGTGACCGAGATCGACAGGTCGCTGCTCGCCGCTATTTAGGTTGAAAAACCAACTCACCAACACGCCAAGGTAAATCCAGTTTTTCAACCGATTGCGCAGATTCACGCAGATTATGATTTTTTCGCTGCGCGGCCTGCGCCGCCGGAAGCGGTAAAAACTGGATTTGTATCTGCGTTAATCTGCGTAACCAGCTGATAAAAATTCGTAGCCTTGACGTCTTTGCGCCTTGGCGTTTCGGCTTTTCTCACTACCCCCGATGATTATCGAACTTGTCGTAATTCCCCCGGCCGAACGAGAAATCGCGGACGAATTGCTGCTTCAACATATTATGCGGGAAACCCATATCGATCGCCGTCGCCGCGTCGATCTGCTTCAGTTGTGCATCGTCCAAGGTCACGTTCAGACAGCCGATATTGTCTTTAATCTGGGCGACATTGCGACCGCCTATGATAGGGATGATGTCACCCCATTTGGACATTTGACGAATCGCGGCCAGAGCGACCTGAGACGGCGAGCAGCCATAGCCCTTTGCGACATCGGCAACCAGCCGTGCGATCTCCATATGTCTGGGTGGAATGTGAGCTGCCTGCTGCCGGGTTGCCTCTGCGGTTCCGTTGCCCAGAAATTTGCCGGTCAGGACACCCTGAGCCAATGGCGACCATGCGGTCATACCAAGATCAAGCTCCTTCGCCATCGGCAGCAACTCCCGCTCGGCGGTCCGCTCGACAAGACTGTATTCAACCTGAATACCGACGAACGGCGACCAACCACGCAAATCGGCCAGCATATTTGCGCGGGATATCTGCCATGCCGGTGTGTCCGAAATAGCGACGTAAAGAACTTTGCCTGCGGAGACGAGGTCGTCCAAACCCCGCATGATTTCATCTATCGGCGTCGTGCCTTCCCAGAAATGGACCAGATATAGGTCGATCTGATCTGTCCCGAGCCGCACCAGGCTTTCCTCCACGCAGCGCATCATGTTCTTGCGGCTGTTTCCGGACTTGGAAATATCCGTGCCTGTCGACGGAGTGTATTTCGTCGCCACAACAAAATGGTCGCGATCCGACTGGATAAATTCGCCGACCAGCCGCTCGCTCGCACCTTCGGTATAGACATGAGCGGTGTCGATGAATGTGCCCCCCGCCTCGGCGAAAGCATCGAACATTGCGCGACTTTCTTCGTCATTCGCGCCCCAACCCCAGTTGTCACCGAATGTCATCGCACCGAGGCACAATTCCGAGACGCGAAGGCCCGATCTGCCATGCAGCTTGTAACGCATGAAATTTCCCCTTGCCCTTCCAGTGGCGATGCATGGTTAACTGCGTGACTGTAACCGCCGCACGGAATTATGATCGACCACTGCGGTACAGGCAAACGGGGAAAGTAGATGCCGGACACGGTAATGGCCGAACGATGTGCCGTCCGAGAAATCGAGAGCAGCCCAATTCCGCAGCGCTTTGCACGCGGCTGGCACTGCCTGGGGCCGGCTTCGATGTTCAAGGACCGGAAGCCTCATGCAATAGAGGCGTTCGGCACTAAGCTGGTCGTCTTCCAGGGCGAGGACGGCAAGCTCAACGTGCTGAACGCGTTCTGCCTCCATATGGGCGGAGACCTTTCCGACGGCAGGATCGTCGGCAACACCGTCGCCTGCCCGTTCCACGACTGGCGCTGGGCCGGAGACGGGCAATGCGTTTCGGTGCCCTATTCCAAGAAGATCCCCCAAGGCGCGCGCACCCGGTCCTGGGTCGTGCGCGAGGTCAACAAGCACCTGATCATCTGGAACGATCCGGAAGGCAATCCGCCGGATATCGAGGTTCCCGTGATCACCGGCGCCTATAGCGACGACTGGAGTTCCGACTGGGCATGGTCCGAGGCCATCGTCGAGAACCACCCGCGAGAACTGATCGACAACCTCGCCGACATGCCGCACTTCTTCTATGTCCACGGCGAGCGGAAGGGAGCGCAACCGGGCTATTTCAAATGCGTGTTCGATAAGCATGTCGCGACTCAATACATGGAGTGCGGCTCGGAAGAGGCGACAGCGACCTATGACCGCGACGGGCATTACGAGGGCGACCCGGAGAAGATCGATGGGTTCTTGAGGTCGGAATCCACTTGGAATGGCCCCGCTTATTCGGTCGACTATCTTTGGTGGCGCCTGCCCGAAGTCGGCATGCTGTATTCGGTTCTGTTCCTGTCCATCCTGCCGATCACGCCGGGCAAGTTCCGCCTGGGTGTCGGTGTACTGACGCAGAAGAAGGCGGGCTTGAGCGAGGAACAGAACCACGTCCGGCACATGGCAAACTTCGAGGGACTGAAGGCCGCTACTTTCCAGGACATTCGGATCTGGCAGCGCAAAGCTCGGATCGACAACCCGCTGGTAACGGAAAGCGACGGCCCCGTTTATCGGCTGCGCACCTGGTACGACCAATTCTATGTCGACCGAGCAGATATCCGCCCGCAGTCAGTGGCCCATTTCGAGAAGTTCGTCGACACAGGATACGCCAACGAGGTTTGGGCCAAGGAAATCGCCGAATCTCAGACCTGAACTTTCCCCAAGGACAAGAAGAATGAACAGAACCGGCGCTAAGCCGAAGGTCATGCTCGCCATGAGCGAGTTGTTCACGCTGCTACCCGCTGAGGAGGAGCATCGCCATCTCGAATTCGCCCGGATCGCTGAGGCAGAGGGTATCGAAGGCCTGTTCGTCAGCGAGCATGTGGTAATGGGGCCAAGCGCCGGCGCGCTCGGCCGGCCTGACAATCCGCGCCAGTTTGTGATGCCGGGCATGCAGGACCCGGCTACGCCGTGGCCCAGCCCTCTAATCAAACTCGCGGCCATGGCGGGCGCGACCTCCACCATCCGCGTCATCTCGGCAGCGATCATTGCCCCGCTGCGCCATCCAATTCTGCTCGCCAAGGACCTGGCGACGCTGGACCTGATCTCGAACGGTCGCTTCACCGTCATGCCGACGGTCAGTTGGCATACCGAGGAATATCAGTCGATGCAGATCGACTTCGCCTCGCGCGGCCGGCGATTGGACGAGCATCTGGCGATCTGGAAGACGCTGTGGGAGGACACGCCGGCCGCCTATAACGGTGAATTCTATCAGTTCGCCAACACCTTCTTCGCGCCCAAACCCGACCGGAGCAGGCTTAAAATATGGTTCGGAGGCATGGAACTGAGGCCCAGCCTGCTGAAGCGGATCACATCCTACGCCGACGGCCTGTTCATGGGCTTCCCCTTGAGCGAGGACAACAAGGCGCTGCTCGACCTCACGATGGCCGCCGCCGGACGCAGCGCCGACGAACTCGAGATCGCCGGCTGGCTGGTACCAAGCTTCCCGGATGGCGGCCCCGCCGACTTCGACGCCACACTGGACGCGCAGCTCCACACGCTGGTGTCTCAGGGCTGCGACTTGATCGCGATCAAGCCGTCCAACTTCATCGACGATCCGAACGGGATGGCAGCCTTCTGCCGGCATGTCCTCAGGCGCATCGACGGGATGTTTTGATGGACCAGGATTTCGAATGCGACGTACTTATTGTCGGCAGCGGCGGCGGGGCGCTCACCGGGGCGTTCGTCGCGGCGTCGGAGGGACTCGACGTCTTGGTGGTCGAAAGCACCGACCGGTTCGGCGGCACCACCTGCTATTCCGGGGGCGCGGTCTGGCTGCCGGGCAACCAAGCCTCGGCGAGGGGCGGGCTAGATGACACGAACGACGTCGCGCTCGACTACTTTCAGAAAGTCGTCGGCGACCGCACGCCGGCCGATCTGCAGCGCGCCTTCGTGCGCAACGGCCCGGCCGTGGTCGAATATCTCGAACGCAGCCGGCATATCGATTTCTTCTGGTTCGCCTTCCCGGATTACTACGGCGATATCGGTTGCCCACCGGCCCATCCGCGCGGTCGCGATATATTGACCGCGCCGCTGCCGGCATCCGAACTCGGCGAATTCGCCGGCAAGGTTCGCTCAGGCATGCCGGCTGATATCTCAGGCTTCCCCGAGCCCGATTTCCTGGGCGGTGGACGCGGGCTGGTGGGCCGGCTGCTGCTCGCCTGTTCCGACGCTGACGTACGTTTCCTGCTGAACTGCGAGATGGACACGCTGATCGTCGAGGATGGCAGGGTGGTCGGCGCCGAGGCCGATAACGATGGGCGTCGCACCATGATACGCGCCCGCAAAGGCGTGCTGATTGCGGCCGGTGGGTTCGAGCGTAACCAGGCGATGCGCGACGAATTCGGCGTCGCCGGATCGGCCGAATGGTCGTGCGGCGCGCCGGGCGGCACCGGCAAAGCGATCCGAGCTGGGATGGAGATCGGCGCGGCGACAGACCTGATGAGCGAATGCTGGTGGATGCCCGGCTTGACCCAGCCGAACGGCCGCACCGGCTTCATCGCCGCCGTCAATGGCGGCATCATCGTCAACGCGGCGGGCGAACGCTTCGGCAACGAGACCGGCCCATACGACCGGTTCGGCCGCAAGATGCGCGCCGGCGATGCGACCGGCGTCGATCATGTCCCGGCTTGGTGGATCTGGGATGCGTCGCTCGGGCCGTCGGTGCCCTCGGCTGCTATTTCGATGCCTGTCTTGGACTTCGAAACATATGAGCGCGCCGGCCTTTGGAGAAAGGGGGCCACGCTTGCGGAATTGGCCGGCAAGATCGGTGTCGATGCCGACGGATTGGAGCGCACCGTCACGCGCTTCAACGACTATTGCCAGACCGGCGTCGACGCGGATTTCCACCGAGGCGAGACGCCCTACGACATCTATATCGCCCGCGAACTTTCCGCCGTGATGGGCCGCGATCCGGTCAATCCGGTCGGCACCCCCAACCCCTGCCTGATCCCAATCAAGTCTGGGCCGTTCTATGCCGCGAAAGTCGGCCTCGGCGACTTGGGCAGCAAAGGCGGCCTGAAGACCGACGCCAATGCCCGCGTCCTCCGCCCCGACGGCTCGGTAATTCCAGGCCTCTATGCTGCCGGCGACACGATGGCTGCCGCCTCAGGCGAGGCCTATCCGGCGCCCGGCACGCCGATCGGCAGCAGCATGGTGTTTTCTTATCTAGCGGCGATGGATATTGCGCGCGAATGAATGACAGGGGAGACCGCATGACGGCAGCCAAAGAGGACATTAAAGCGCGTGAGAAATTCTCGTCGCGCGGGAAGACCTATTGGCTGATCCTGCGCGGCCGCTGGGGCCTTGCCGTCGATCGGCATCTCGTGCGCTGGACCGGCTTTTCGCTGATAACTTGGCAATATGCCAAGGCCGGCGGCGTGCCATATCGGCCGGTGATCTTGCTGACGACCACTGGCGCCCGGACAGGCAGGGAACGCCGGGCGGTGCTGCCTTTTTACCAGCGAGGTGCGAACTTCATCATCGTCGGCAGTAACGGCGGCGGCCCCAAGGATCCGAACTGGGTCATCAACCTGCGCGCAAGCCCGGATTGCGCGGTTCGCTATCAAAGCCGTTCGCAACCCATGCAGGCCCACGTCCCGGCCGGAGAAGAACGCGACCGCCTTCTCGAAGACCTCGCCGCCGAACAGCCCTTCGTCCGCAACTACGACACCGAAACCAGGCGAAACGGCCGCGAATTGCCGCTCGTTGTCCTGACGCCCCGCGCCGACACGGTTCATTGAGGCCGTGCGGACGGCGGATTATCCCGCCATATACTCCCCGCCATTTATATCAATCGATGTGCCGCTGATAACGCGGGAGTAGTCGGACACAAAGAACAGTACCGACTTGGCGCAATCGTCGTCCGGCGGCAACTGACCGAGCGCAATAAGCTTGCGGAACGGTGCATCGATCTCGTCCTCGGTCTGACCCGAAGATTGAGCCATGTAACTGCGCGCATTGTGCCAGGGAACGCCGTCCATGCGGCCCATACGGGTGGAGTTGACTCGGATATTGTGGGCGCCGAGCTCTTTCGCCAGCTGCCGTGTCGCGCCCTCCAGCGCTGCCTTCGCCGTAGCGTAACCCGCCCCGCCGGCATAGGGCTGAACGCTACTCATCGAGCTGACATTGACGATCGAGCCTTCATGCCGCGACTTCATCGCCGGCAGCACAGCCTTGACCATGCGCAGCGCGCCGAAGCAGGTGACGCTCATCACCGACTGCCAAGCCTCGATGCTGCTCTCGTCGAAGCTTGCAAAGTCGCCGTGCATATAGGCGCTGTTGATCAACCCATCGATGCGGCCCCATTCCTTCAGGGTCGCATCGGCCAGCGCCTGGCATTGGTCCATATTGTCGACGTCGGTGGGGAGGCCGATGGCCTCGCCGCCCGCCGCCTTGACCTCGGCAGTCACCTGCTCGACGAAATCCTTCGACCGAGCCGCCAGCGCCACCTTGGCGCCCTCCGCCGCCCCGATCAGCGCCATCTTGCGCCCCATGCCCGGGCCGACGCCCGTAATGATGACGACCTTGTCCTTGAGCAGCATTCCATTGTCCTCGAAGTTTCGATCTGTTTAGGGAGTTTCGCAGCTATAGCGCTAAGTCAGAGAAAATTATTGGCGCGGCCGATTGCCAGATAGAGGTCGTTGATATCCTCGTCCAGCACCTCGAAGCGGCGAAGTGTCCGCACGACGTCATTGGGCTTAGGTCGACAATGCTGGACCGTCCGATTATTCCAGATCACCAGATCGTCAAGCCGCCAATGATGCGCATAGACGTTGAGCGGGTCATAGAGATGACCGAACAGCGTGTGGAGCAGCGCGTCGCTCTCCGCGATCGGCAGGCCCAGGACCTTTACCGTATGCTGGACGCAGGCGAATAGCGTCGGCACGCCGTGCTTGTTTTTCCAGACCAGCGGATGTGTAGTCTTCCAGTCCTGTGCGTCCCATCCTGCTGCTCCACGCGGGATCGCGTCGACTTCCATCACAGACCGTTCCTCTGCTGGCGCCGTACGGTCGAGGAAACAAGCGTGCAACGCTTCCAACCCATCCAGCCTGTTCCGCAGTTCGGTCGGAATCGTGTCGAGCACGCGATTGGAGCTGGCAAATAGCGTCGGCGTTGCGCCGTCATCCACCTCATATCCGTACATCGAGATGATCTCTGTCGGATTGCGGTCATAGGCATAGTCATAGTGGAAGATCAGTTCTCCGTCCGGCGCGTCGCTGCGGCGGCGATTGGAGACGTATAGTTCCTTGGGTTTTTTATCCGCCCCCAGCGCTATGCGCCCGAAACAGGAGGTTAGGTGGCGCTGTCGATCGGCGGTCAGGTGACCGCCACGAAACACAAGCAGCCCATGGATGTTGACCAAGTCCCGCAACTCTGAGGCCCGGAGGGTGTCGAGCGCTCCGCCCGAATCCATTTCGATTTGGACCCCAAACGACGCCGGCAATCTAGTCGTTTTCACCACTGCGCCTTCCCCAAAATTGTTGGCGATTATCCCCTTGACCTATGTACGAAAATTCCTTATATTCAATGGATTGGAGGACGTGCAAATGGCCAAGGGTTACACGGTTCAAGATTTCTACAAGCAGTTTCCCGATGACGACGCCTGCCTCAATCATTTGATGCGCGTTTGCTACGGCGAAACGCTGGATTGCCCGAAATGCGGGCGTAATGGCGGCGTCCATCGGCTGCGCAATGAACCGGCTTTCGCCTGCCAATGGTGCGGCAATCATATTCACCCGATGGTCGGTACGCCGTTCGAGAAATCTCATACGCCGCTCCAAAAGTGGTTCTATGCCATGTACCTGTTCACCACATCGCGACATGGCGTGCCGGCGAAGGAATTGCAGCGCCAGCTTGGTATCACATACAAAACCGCGTGGCGCATGGCGCATGAGCTTCGGAAATATATGGCCGGAGTTGATGGCGATGACGATCTGTCGGGCCACGTCGAGGTTGACGAAACTTATATCGGCGGGAAGCGTTCGGGCGGCAAGCGCGGGCGTGGCGCACCCGGCAAGACGATTGTGTTCGGAATGCTGGAGCGCGAAGGCGATGTGATGACGCGCGTGGTTCCCAATGTTCGGCGTGCGACGTTGGAAGCGGCTATTGCCGAGCATGTGATCGCGGGAACCTCGATCAGTTCTGATGAGCTTCATTCCTATGGGCATCTTGATCGGCTTGGCTATATGCATCGCGCCGTTCGCCACGCGACCGAACAATGGGTTGACGGCGAGACGCACACGAACGGGATTGAAGGCTTTTGGAGCCAGATTAAGCGCTCGATCCGTGGAACTCATATCCACGTATCCGGCAAGCATCTGTCCAAATACCTCGGCGAATTCGAGTTTCGGTACAACATGAGGAAACAGCCGGAACTCATGTTCTCTCGCCTTTTGGCTTCGTTTTAGGCTTGGCCATAGCGCCAAGCATATTGTCAAAACGCTCTTTGTCGCCTTCTGACGGATGCTCTTTGCAGAACTGGTCTAGTTGACCGGCTTTGCGCGCCTCTTCCAAGCTGAGATATTTACCGCGCGACATTTCCGCCCCTAATTCTGAGGACCGAAAATCGCAACCTTTGCGACATCAAATCCAGAGTCATGTATTAGCTTCATGCATTGATCGACTGTGAAGCCTCTTGCCATTGTGGCCGCGCTTTCGCACATCGCGATATGTTGCTGACCTTGATCGGCCAGGAAGATGAAAATCACCACGGCCAATAGGACGGCAAAAATCAATATGAACGTCCAGCGTCGTCGTCTCGATCTTCCGCGCTTTTCTTCTGTAACGGCCGGTTGATCGCGTCCGCAAAAGCGACAAACCTGCGCGCCGTCGATTATCTGTTCCATGCAAAACGGACACTGCATTTCTATCCCCGTTGCCCCGCGCGCCGGTAAGCAATACGCGGCTCGCGCATCAACTTGGCGTAAGCGAGATTCAATCGTGGCTTTGGTTGCCACAGCGCGCGAATTTGTTGCGTGTTGACCCGAAGGTCCGTGTATTTGGGCGTATCTTTCGGTGTTAGAGGTATTCTAGCCGTTTGCGAGTATCGATCTGTGAAATGGAAGCAATTCGAAAAATCGAGTTGCATGGTATCCCAATAGTCCTTCGTTATCTCACGCAACGAGTGTTCAAACTGATTCGAGAGATCTCCGATCTGCCGCCTTCCCCAGATATGGAGAGCGCCGGTTTTAAGTGCATTCTCAACATGCAGCCGCGCGTCGCCATGCTCCACTCCCATCTCAATCATCCGTTGGCCTTGTGCTGGGCCAAAATCCGCAATGTAGGGAGGTGTTGGC
>PLTD01000183.1 GCA_003165335.1 Rhodospirillales bacterium
AGAACAATACAAGGCCCAACGTTCAACAGCATTCGCTGAATGGAACGCGCTTGCGCGCTAAACTCAAGCCCCCTGCCCTAGTTACGACAAATTGGAGACAAGTTATCGTTGGACTGACAGCACCGACATTATTGAATCCCGGTTGATGATGTACTAGGGTGGATTTGAGACAGTCCGCTTGCGGACGTGGAAAGCGCATACCGGACATTCAGGCCGCGCCGGGATTGGCCGATTGCCGCCTTTCCACCATGGACTGCGTGAGGCGTTAGAGCAGGAGTGTTGTTCTGCTGATGCAAATCCTCGCCCCCTCACCTTCACGACCATCTCGTCGAGATGCCATCGAGGGCTCGGCGCAGGCCGACGACGCTTCAGATTACACGCGATCTTCGGCCCGAACTTCAAAGTCCAGCAGCGGATTGTCTCATAACTGGCATCGATTCCGCGTTGCGCCAGAATCTCTTCGACGTCGCGGAAACTCTGCGTGAAGCGAAAATACAACCACACAGCATGGCAATTTACCTCCGGTGGGTAGCGATGCCGTTTAAACGAAATTGCATTCAGAATCATCAACCTCCCGCATTGCTCAGACCGCAAAACGAGGGCAAGTTAGCATTTGCCTGACAGCACCGGCCGCCGCGTTCGCCGGCATCGTCGTGGAGAGTACCTTATGGAATTCGGTTGTTGTCCGCCCGGTCCAGCGTGCGGAAAGTCGGACCAGCGAGCGGTGGAGCATCGCCGCCTACCAGCACTGAACCGTGGCACGCGGCCGCAACGCTCCGCATAGACCGGCGGTGGGGTGCTCCCTGGGGTCGGCCATCGCCATCGTGGAACATAGCGTAAGGGAAGCAGGAAGAATGGCGCATCGCAATACGGCGTGCTTGACCACTCTCATCCCACTTCCTCTCGATAGTTACTGTTTCGGACCAAAGGCGTAGCGGATCTGGAAGCCGAACATTCTGGGCTCGTTATAGATAGCCTGATCGATCCCGAGCGACGAGGCGATCAGCGACGCGCCGCCGATCTTATAGGTTGCGTTAGTCAGGTTGGTCACAAAAAATCTGAGATCGACCGGCGTATTGGCCGGATGCTTCAGATCGATCGTCAGATCGTAGGTATCGACATCGCCCTGATAGGCTGCCGGATCGCCATAAACGACGCCGGCATTGGTGTAGAACGGGATCAGCCCCAGCAGAACATGCGACTTGTGCTCCCAGCTGATGCTGCCATAGAGGTCGCCCCATTGCTCCGGGACAGGTGCGTGGTAGCGGACGTTAACATTGAACTTGTTCAGCGGGGTGAACGGGTAGGCCCGGCCGGTTGACAGCGTCGGCTCCTGTGTCACGGGGTTACGGTTGTTATAGTCGAGGTATGCACCGTAATTCGCCTGCGTATAGGCATAGGATGCGGTAACCTCGAGCGGTTTGACCGGGATGATGGTCAGGTCGAATTCTGCGCCGTTAACCTCCGCAGCGGTTACGTTGGTCAGTGCGCTGACATTGGATGTTCCGACGCCGAAGGTCTGGTTGAGCTGCGCGTCGTGAACCTCGCTGTGATAGAGGGCGAGGTTGCTGCGGACCTTGACGTCGTCGACCACCCAGTCGGACTTAACGCCGATTTCAGTGTCGATGATCGCCTCCGGACCGTAGGTGAACAAACCAACGGCATTCGGGATCGGCGGCTTGGCCAACAGAACTGGGCCAGCCAGCGCATTGATTCCGCCCGCGCGATACCCGCGGCGGTGGGTGACATAGAGTAGCAAGTTGGGATCGACCTGATACTCAAGCCCCGCCAGATAGCTGGTGCTGCCGTGATCGATACTAAAATTCGCAAGGCATTGCGGCGCATCCGCAGGGTTTGGGGCCGGGGTCCCGGTCGCCCCGGTCGTGCATTTCCCGCTCCCCTCCTGCGCGGTCGTAAGCGCCCGGTGGTCCTGCGTGTAGCGGTAACCGCCGGTGACCTTGACGCCATCGACGAAATCGGAAAGATCGTATGAATCTTGCGTATAGATCGCCCGGCTCCGGTCGTCGATATAACTGTTCACGTCAACCGTACTGCCGAACACGCTCGTCTCGTGATTATAGTTCGCATAGGGCGAATCGGAGTTCGACAGGAACAGCCCGAGCGTATATTCGAACCGGTCGTTGAACAGTTTGCCTTGCAGCTGCGGTTCTGCGGTGAATTGTTCGACGCTGACTGTATAGGGATTGCCGGGTGACGCGGTGTGACAATCGCTCACGCCTTGGCAGGCGTCGAAATTCAATAAGGATAGCGCGCTACCGTCATAATCGAAACGGTTCAGCTGTTCGAAGTTGCGGTAACCGAGAATGACTCGGGCCGTTGTGCTGTCGTTGATATCCCAGGTTCCGATATCGGTCGCACCCCACGCCTCTATCTTGTCGAGGCCATCGGTGTTGGACGCGGTCTGCCGTGCACCGAGCGCCTGCTGCTGCAGAAAGGCGTTGGGTACGGCGCTGCCCATCAGCTTCACGACTGTGTTGCCTGGATTGTAGTTCGACAACTCGTTCGACGTGCCGGCTGTGTGTGTGTTGTAGTAATCGAAAATTACCAGATTCTCGATATCGTCAGTCGGCCGCCATTGCGCCGAGGCACGGCCGCTGACGTAGTTGCGGTCGTCCAGATATTGGCCGGTCGTAATGTCATGCGTGAAGCCGTCGCGCTGCTCGCCTGTGGCGGCGAAGCGTACCGCGAGCTTGTCGCCGACGACCGGGACGTTGACTGCGCCTTCGAAACCCCTGTCGTTGTAGTTGCCGATTTGGCCCTGGATGTAGCCCTCGTAATTGTCGGTGGGATGTTGAGGCTCAAACAGGACCGCACCACCAGTCGAATTACGACCGAACAGCGTTCCCTGAGGCCCCTTCAAGACTTGTACGTTCTGCAGGTCGAAATATCGGCCAGGTCCACCCCCGTCACCGATCGGCAGCGGCACCTGCGCGAAATAGGTCGGCACTGTTACCTGCTGGCCTGAGATCGACGCACCGGAACCCGACTGGCCGCGGATGACATAGTTCTCTTCATTGCGGCTGCTCTCGGCCGCGCTTAAAGCCGGGACGATTTTCGACAGATCGGTTGCGTCCTGGATATGGTGTTCCTGTATGGTTTCCTCAGTGAACGCCTGGATCGCCAGCGGCACGGTCTGCAGTTTTTCCTCGCGCCGGCGGGCGGTCACGACGACTTCTTCAAGACCGCCATTGGCGGCTTGTTCGGGCGCAGCCGGAGCGGGCGCCTGCCCATAGGTCGGTATGGCGGTGGCGAACGCGATTGTGGCGGTAGCGGCCAGCAGCGGCCGCGCGAATGTCGATTTCATTGCTTCCTCCCTCTGTTGCAGCGGCCGCGTTGCTCGCGGCCGCTGTCCCTCAATCCGCCAAGTTTTTTTATGCGGCACCTGATTGGGCCATCACCTTAATCATATCTATCTTTAAGTTGAAAGAGGTTTTCGACGTAACCGCAGATCGCGCCAAGCGAACCGACAGACCCCGGTTTCGAACATGGATAGCCCGGTCAGAAAGGTATGGCCGCGGCCGGCGCGGAGCGGCTATTCCGCCGGAAGCGCCGCAGGCGAGGCTTCTGCCCCCGCCCGCCAGCTCAGCGCGATGCCGGCCGCCAGCAGCAGCGCGGCCACGGTAAAGGCCCCGTGAACTCCGATCGTGACGCGAACCGGATAGACCGCGATCGGGTTCAGGAAATCCGCTAGATAAAAGCTCATGAACATGAAGCCCAGCGCCCTGCTGCGCACCGCGGCCGGAGCGCGGGCGAGGAACAGGCTGCTGATATAGGGGCTGATCATGCCGCCCCCGCCGCCGCATAGGATCGCGCCGAGGGTGATGGTGGCAAGGCTGTGCGTCAGCCCGATAAAGGCGAAGCCCGTCGCCATCATTCCGATCAGCACCACCCGCGTCCAACGCCGGCCGAACCGCCGGTAGACCAGGCCGAACAACCCGCCCACGAGACCGCCCGCCGCGACGCCCGAGCCGATGACTACCGAACGGACGAACGGTTTCGACACCCCGTCGCTGGCCAGTAGGAAGGTGAGCTGCACCGAGGTCATGAAATAGGCCAGCATCAACCCAATCACGAGAAGATAGAGCGGCCAAAGCGGCAGGATGGCGGCCCAATCCGTCCTCTCTCGCACGGTGGGTGGCACGGCATGTTTGGGGATCGCGATCAGCGCCAACGACAGGACCGGCACCGTTATCAGATAGAGCAGGAACGGCGCGCGCCAGCCGCCATATTGGGCAAGCGTTCCGCCGAGCAACAGCATCGTCACGCTGACCGCGCCGGCAACCCCGGCCTGGTATCCCAATATCTTGGCCCGCGCTGTCTCATCGAACCAAGCGCCCAGCAACGACAGGCAGCAGTTGGAAATATGGGCGACCGCGACGCCGAGCAGGAAGCGCGCCCCCAGCAAGGACCATATATCACCGACATAGAGGCCGGCGGAGCCCGCAAGCGCGTAGAGGGTCAAGGCCAGGAACAGCGTTCGGCGGATGCCCAGGGCGGCGATCGTGAAGCCGCCGAGCGCGCCGCCGATGACCACGCCGATGCCCGGCATGGTCATGATCATTTGCGCGGTCGTCGTCCCACCCTGCCCGCCGAAATGGGCCGCAACCAGTGGCAGCGCCGGACCCAGTGCCGCGAACATCAGCGCCATGCCCGGCGCGCTGGACAGCAGAACCGCGATCGCCGCGCGCCGCTTCCAGCCTTGCGCCGGCAACAATGAGCCCGCATTTGCCGGCCCCGCTGAACGTCCTTCGCCCACGCTGTTTCCCTTCCCAACCTTCTCGGGTGCATCGCCCGAAGAACGCGATTACTGTGGCTGGCGAGTTGACGCGTCCGGGGCCAGTCCTTACAATCTTATAGAAGATTGATCCGCAGACGATAGTCTTACAAGACGAATCCGGCGCACGGCAAACAATGATGCGCGGAAGACGAATTGGGGTGGCCGGCTGGGCCGGCCAAAGGGGAATATCAGATGGCGAACCAACTCGACGGCAGAATTGCAGTTGTCACGGCGGGCGGCGGCGGCATCGGCCAGGCGACCGCTTGGCTGTTGGCCGAACGCGGCGCCTCGGTAATCGCCGCCGATATCGATGCGGCCGGGCTGGACAATACGGCGCGCAATTGCCCCGCGCCCGAGCGGCTGCGCACCGTCGTCGCCGACGCCACCAGCCTGGCGGGGGCTGAGAGCGCGGTCGATGCCGCAGTGAAAGGCTTCGGCGGATTGAATGTCCTGGTCAATGTCGTCGGGGGCAGCCGCCCGGGCAAAACCGTGGTCGATCTGACGCTTGAGGAATGGGACGGCTGGGTTCGTCTGAACCTCACCTCCACTTTCCTGATGTGCAAGGCCGCGATCCCCATCATGGCGGCGTCTGGCGGCGGCTCTATCGTCAACATCTCATCGGGCGCGGGCGTCAACGCGATGAAGAAAAACCCGGCCTATGTCGCGGCAAAGGGTGGCGTCATCTCTTTGACGAAGGCTCTGGCGCTGGATCATGCCGAGCAGAAGATTCGCGCCAACGTCATCGCGCCGGGCGCTATTTTGACTCCGCTGATGAAGCGCAACCGACGCCAAGACGAGATCGACTGGATGGCGAACGCCACCCTCGTCGGGCGCATCGGAATGCCCCACGACATCGCCGCCATGGTCGCCTTCCTGTCCAGCGACGACGGGGCATTCGTGAACGGTGAGTTGATCAATATTCACGGCGGCCAGAAGGCCGGAATTTAAAGCGTAAGGGGAGACGAAAGATGCTTGCGGATGCCTACAAAAAATGGCGCGAACTAACACCCCGCAACGAGCGCACGCGCGTTGGCGTCGAGGACAAGCT
>PLTD01000201.1:0-604 GCA_003165335.1 Rhodospirillales bacterium
CTTTGCCTTGCAGCTTTCCGTACGCGGTCCAGCGCCTGGGTCATGCGAATCCGGCTCTGTGCCCGGTACATGTCTCGCTGATCCGCGTTCCCCTCGGTTCTTGGCCTTGGCTCCACCAACTCCGCCGCCGGTCGCCCGGCTTTGTTCGTCGGTTTCGCAGCTACTATGCCAAAATGTGACTTCTCTGGATCGTGCATCGGCGGCTACGGCTCCTCGCCTTCCCGCCACGGACCATCCGACCCCGCAAACAGACAAAAGGGACTATGGCCGATCCAGAGATCTCCCGGTTCCCGCACAAGGAGCGTCCGCATGTGCCAGGGTCTTAGACCACGCCGGGTCGGGTGGGCGCTCGCGATAACGCGCCCAACCGTTTCGCCTTCCTCAGCAGGAACGGAGTCGGCACCCGGGATCAGAAACCTTTCGCGGCTCAATGGCTGGCCCATGCGTACCCCTACCGACGCTTCGCCGACGCCCTCGCGGGCGCCTGCGCACGGCTCGGGGCCGATGTGGATCGCTATTCCTTCATCGCAGTGGACTTGCACCACCTACTCCTTGCCGGTCTCCCGGCGCACTCCCGCTGTTCCGCGTAAATGCCTGTGTCCGA
>PLTD01000201.1:784-14725 GCA_003165335.1 Rhodospirillales bacterium
GCCCTGAGTGCATAGCCCTAAAACGTTTTTAGACGTGTCCATACCAATTCGGATAATATCGACCACGGAAGGCCTCCTTGTCTGAGATTTGCAACAACCTCAGTCTGGCACATCGATGCCGTCGGGGGTCGTCCACCCCATCACAGATGACAGCACCGTTGGGCGATATCGTTCATCGACAGAGGGGTTCGTCGTCGGAGATCCAAGTCCCGGATCGTTTCCCGCATGGACTTCAGGGCCGAAGGGCTGACCGCTGGCAGGAAGCTGCAGAAAGCCTTGGCTGTCCGCGGGTTCTTTGCTCGTCGAGGCCGGAAGCAGTAGCCGAGAAAGTCAAACGTGACGTTCGGGTACCTAATACCGCGAATTTGTCACGACGGCGCTGAACCAACATGTCCAGCACCTCGCCTTCGCTGTCGACCGCCCGCCACAAAAACATATGTCGGCCAGCGATCCGGACAACCATTTCGTCGAGGTTCCACCGATCATCCGGCCGGGGGCGCCGGCGGATGAGACCCGCGGCGATCTTGGGCCCGAATTTCAGCGCCCAGCGACGGACGCTTTCATAACTGACATCAATGCCGCGCTCCGCCAGCAACTCCTCGACATCGCGATAACTGAGCGTGAAGCGATAATAGAGCCAGANNCGGCGAAAACTGATGGCGGGCATACGAGATCGGTTGCATCGCCCATTATCCCAGCCGGTTCGTTCCCGTGACAATGCCAGGCTCTTGTCAGCTAAATGTTGTACTTCGTTTGTATTATCCGTTTTTTCCATTATTACATTAACTATATAAAGCTATAGAATACGGATTCATATTCCACAGGAACCAAACAACCCATCAAGGGTTCATGAAGCAAGATGAGTTGAATTGCCTTCCCGTACAACTTGACGACGAAAAATTCGATCATCCGGAGGACGTAAAATGGCCTACGAAAATATCGTCGCCGTGTTTCAAACGCTTTCGGTGGCAAACGCGGCAGTGAGTGAGTTGCAAGCAGCGGGCATTGGCGAAAGCGATATCAAATTGCACAGTTCTGCAAACGCAATCCCCTCAGCGACAGATGGTAAAGGCGTTTGGGGACATCTGTTAGGTGGCGACATATCCCACAGCGATCTCGATGTTTATGAAAAATGCATCTCGAAGGGTTGGGTGGTCATATCCGTGACCGCTTTGCTGGAAAAGGCGGAGATGGTCATGCTTATCATCTCCAACCATTCCCCCGTCGATTTGGACGAGGGTCTTGAAACCTACGGCTCAGACGAGAACTCGCCCGCCGAGAAGGTTCAGAACAGGATCATTCGCCGCTTCTCTTCCGCAAGCAACCCGCCGGCTGAGCTTTGATGTTCTAGCGCACAGTCCGCCTCGCGCAGAACGCGCGTCGTCGTGCGCGATCTCCGAAGCTCGGAGCCGCAAAAGAAAGAATGACGTCGCTGGGACGTAACATTGAATAAACTTGCGGTACGAGACCCGATGTCATTCAGCACAATGCATGTTGCCTCCGGACGAGATGGCGGAGCCAGTACTCAGGCACCGGCGGTAAAACTACGCGCATCCAACATCAGCTTTCGCTACGGCGACGAGATTGCGCTGAGGAAGGTCTCAGTGCCGTTCTATGCGCGAAAGGTTACTGCCATTATAGGCCCGTCCGGCTGCGGAAAGTCGACCCTGCTGCGCGTGTTCAACCGCATGCACGATTTCTATCGCGACCAGCACGTCGAAGGGGAAGTGTTGCTCGATGGCCAGAACATCCTCAGTCCCGCATTCGACGTCAACCATCTGCGTACGCGCATCGGGATGGTTTTCCAACAGCTCACCACGTTTCCTATGTCCATCTATGACAATGTTGCGTTTGGTATACGAATTAATAAGAGACCTTCCCACCAGGAGCTGGATCGCCGGGTCGAAGCGGCTCTGCAGCGCGCCAACCTGTGGGATGAAGTCAAGGACATGCTGGCCGCGAACGGAATGGGTCTTTCGGGGGGGCAGCAGCAACGCCTGTGCATTGCGCGCACAATCGCCGTGGAACCTGAGGTGATTCTGCTAGACGAACCTTGCTCAGCCCTGGACCCGCTGGCAACAGAAAAAATCGAGAAGACCATCCAAGAACTGAAAGCCGAATGCACGATCGTTATCGTGACCCACAATTTGCAGCAGGCCGCGCGAATATCCGACTATACGGCCTTCATGTATCTCGGTGAACTGATCGAGTTCAACGCGACAGAGCAGATTTTCACAGCTCCGCAAGAAGAGCGCACAGATCACTTTGTCAACGGGCGGTTTGGCTGAGACATTTGGGACAGGTCATAGATCGATAGCCAAACAGAAATAGCCGATCATGCTCCTAAGTGTGAAAGTGCTATCCGGCTCCGATCCGGCAGACTATGCCGGATTTTGTCCTGCCCGCGATCGTCTGATTCAGATCAAGGCTCGACCGTACTCGACCCGTTATTAACGCGCAAAGTCTAAGGTTTACCATGAAGACGCAGATCATCGAGTCATTGGGCGAGCGAGAGCTGCTGTTGCCAGCCCAGATCGCGGCGGGCCTCGCAGCCAACGATCGGCTAAAATATTACCTTACCTTGCTCCAAGCCTGTCGCACGCACGCTGACGCGCAGCAGCAGCCAGCGCCGTCGCTCAAGCCTGAGCGATTGGCGGCCTCCATCGCCGACACCACGCTCGATGGCGTCGCGGCCGGCACGCGCCAAGAAGGGACGCGCTATCGGGTGCCGGGCTGTGGTCGTCTGATCCGGGCAATCGCCGACGATTTGCACATCATGGCCGCGCCAGTCGATGCTGCCGCGAGAGGGCGGGCCGAAAATCTACTCGCAGCGTTCCCGCCGGCCGATGACGATCTGATCGAAGGTGCCGACATCGATGCGATGACGCGCGCCGACCGAGACAAGGGCGACAGCGTGCACCGCGTGGTCATGGATCTACATAAAGCCCTCAATGCCTTACAGGCCCAGTTGGTCGAGGGAGAAATCGACGGCGCGTCCGCCTACAATCTGCGGCCCGGCAATGAGCCGCTCGTCCGCGCCTTCATGGCCGGAGTGAATCGCACATCGCGGCTCAAGTTCAATCATCCCGGGCTTGACACGGCAGCATCGCAGTCCGGCTCCCGGCTGGTCATCCAAAACGACATTGGTATGACCGACGCGCACGTGGTCGTTATCCACGTTGAGGGGCGGAAAGTCAGTCTGACCTATAGCGATGTGCATTTTGATCGACTGCAATTCTTCCGCGCCCTGTTCGACCGGTTCGCCGTGGCCTGGACCGATCCGCAGGGGAACCAGGTGCTAGCGCTTGCAGGCGGCTCCCCTTTCTTTCTGACGACCGCAACCTTCACGGCGAAGAGTCGGAAAGAGCTTTTGGACTATCTCGAATTTCTCGGATCCCGGCTCGTGTTCCTCATCGATTGGAACCGGGCGCGCAAGCAGTTGCGCGGTATCCTGCGCGGCGAGCAGCGCGTCCGCCTCCTACGGTGGGCGGCGGATATAGAAGTCGGGCATCGCGGCTTTCTCGAGTTCGGAGGTGCCCAGTTGATCTTTGGCGCGATCGCGGCCACGGCCGGCGAGGTTGTACATTTCGGCGACAAGCTGTGCGACGTGCTCGGCGACGACGCGGCGTTCGCCTTTCTCCAATTCTCCTTCACGGCCGCGACCGAAGGTTTGCTCGCCCATCAATCCGAGAGTCTGATTCGCGACCGCATTAAGGCCGAGCTCCTGAACCACCTCCACACAGTCGAGGAGCGGTTACTGACGATCGCGCTCGACCACGCGGGCCTCCTCTTCGAAATCGCGACGTCGATACGCGATGCCTTGCTCTCGCCGAAGGTCAACAAGGGTGATTCCAAAGGGCTCGCCAAGCGGGCACGGCGCTGGGAGCACCAAGCCGATCAACTCGTTGTCGAGACCGTGGGGGCAGTTCGGCGCCGGCCCGATCTCGAGCCATTTCGCCGAATGATGGACGCCGCGGACGATGCGGCCGACGATATGGAGGAGGTCGCCTTCCTGCTAGAGCTTCTCGAAGGGATTTCGGAACAGCGGGATTTCGCCTCGCTTGCGCGGCTGACCGCCATTCTGGCCGATGCCGCACAGGAGTGGGTGAAGGCGGTCAACCATGCCCAGCATGTACAGCGCCACGGCTCGCGCGAGGACGCCGACGATTTCTTGACCGCGATCGATCGGCTCAGCGAGCTCGAACATGAGGCCGACGATGCGGAGCGGGCGGTTACAGTGGCGGCTCTCGGGACGGCCAGGGATTTCCGGGAACTGCACCTGTTGACCGAGATTGGCAGCGGCCTCGAGCAAGCTGCGGATTCGTTGAAGCGCGCGAGCCTTCTGCTGCGCGATCATGTGCTTGCCGATGTCCTCGCAAACTAGGGCCCTACGCCCGTACTATCTGATTCTTGGCGCTGAGCGATTGTCCTCGGTCGGAGCCGAAGAAATCGGCAACAAAGCCTGGAACCTCATGCGGATGGCGGATGCCGGCCTGCCGGTTCCGGCGGCATTCGTGCTACCGACCCATTGGTGCCGCCTGCGGCGGCCCGGGCGGACGAATGATGGCGCACTGCGAGAGGCGCTCGCGACGGGCATCTCCAAACTGGAAGCGGCGACTGGCCTGGGCTTTGGCTCGGCGCGGAAGCCGTTGCTCGTTTCGGTTCGCTCGGGCGCTCGGGTCTCGATGCCGGGGATGATGGAGACCGTACTCGATATCGGCCTGAACGGCGACACGGTTGAAGGCCTGATGCGGCTTACCGGGAATCCCCGCCTGGCTTGGGACTCCTATCGTCGTTTGATTCAAGGCTTCGCAGAGGTCGTCCAGGCTCTGCCGACCGAACCGTTCGACGCGCTGGTCGCCGCGGCGCTCGTCGAGGAGGGGGCGGAGACTGAGGGGATGCTCGATCATCGAGCTCTGCGGCGCCTCGCGGGAATGATGCTGGTGCAATTTGCCGAACTCGCGGGCGCTCCGTTCCCGCAGGATCCGGTCGAGCAACTGGCGCGCGCGGCGGACGCTGTGTTCCGGTCTTGGGACGCCAAGAAGGCGGCCGAGTACCGTCGCCTCAACCGGATAGACGACGGGATCGGCACGGCCGTCACCGTGCAGGTCATGGTCTTTGGGAACGCTGGCGGAACATCGGGGGCGGGTGTCGGTTTCACGCGCGATCCCGCCACCGGCGAGAACGCGCTCTATCTCGATTTCAGGTTCAATGGCCAAGGCGAGGACGTGGTCGCCGGTCGCGCGGCCCTCGGCGATACGCAGCGGCTGCGGACGATGCTTCCGGCGATTTGGGATCGGCTGGAGACCCTCCGGCACGAACTCGAGGGGCTGTTCGGCGATGTCCAGGATTTCGAGTTCACCGTCCAGGAAGGCCGATTGTACATTTTGCAGACCCGGCGTGCGAAACGCACGCCCTGGGCGGCCCTCCAGATTGCGGTCGATCTCGTCGCGGAGGACTTGATCGAACCGGACGAGGCGCTGAGGCAGCTTGACGGCATCGACCTCGATGCCGTCGTCCGCCAGCGCTTGTCGAATGCCGAAGCGAAACCCCTAGCCCAGGCGGTCGCGGCCGGCATCGGCATCGCGACGGGCCGGATCGCACTCGATCCTGAGGCGGCGAAACGCTTCGCCGCCGACGGCGAACCGGCGATCCTGGTGCGGCGGGAAACGACCACGGCGGATATTGCCGGCATGGCGAACGCGATCGGGATTCTCACTGCGCTCGGCGGGCGAACGTCCCATGCCGCCGTCGTGGCCCGGCAACTCGGCAAAGTGTGTCTCGTCGGATGCGGTGCGCTGGCAATCGATCTTGCGTCGCGGACCTGCAGGATCGGCGCATGCGACTTGGCGGAAGGGGACTGGTTATCGCTCGACGGCAATACCGGCGCCATCTACGGGGGCCGTCTCCAGGTTGTCGTCGAAGTGCCCGACCAGGCGCTAGCAATCATTCGCCGATGGCAGCAGGTGGACGCCCAAGGGCCCGCTCATGCCTCCGAGAAAGTTAGCTAGTGGCCGCGGCGTTGAGCCCTATATCAACGCTGCTACATGGAAGATTGATCGCACGATTCCTGAGGCGTAGTCCGATGTCTCGTTGTGGCCGGTGGTTTCTATCCGATTTGGCGATCGAGCCGATCATCAGCGACACCAGCGGGCTCCTGGTGAACCAGGACCTCGGCCGTCGGAAAGGCCGCTCGAACCGCGCTCTCGACCCGATTTGCGATCGCGTGCCCATCCTCCACGCTGAGTCGGGGGTCAACCTCCAGATGGAACTCGACGAAAACGCGGTCGCCTGCGCTCCACGTACGCAAATCGTGCAATCCCCGTACTTGCTCTTGGCCCAACACCACCTCCTTGATGCGCTGACGATCCTCGTTTGGCAATTCGTGGTCGAGCACGACGACGAACGCCTCCTTCGCGATCCACCACGCGCTGAGAAGGATGAAGAGCGCCAAGCCAATCGCGAATCCCGCATCGAAGCCATTCTGGCCTGTCAGCTTCGTAAGCCCGAGAGCAACGAGGATCGCGACGCTGATGACAATGTCGGTCGCTTGCACCCAGATCAAGTTAACTTGTCAAAACCCTGCCAGCACCCTGTTACCGGCTTGCATTCATGCACTGCGCTATCTAAATTCGTGACCAAGAGGACATGAATTATGCACACGACAAGCTATAGCCCACAGGAGGCTGCCGCCGTCTCCGGCGCGCCGTTGGCGGCGATCCAGAAGGCGATTACAGCGCGAAAGATTCCAGCCCGTGCTGTCGGGCCTTCGCAGCGGCGTCAGCTTGACGAGACCGCGTTGCTTGCTTTCGCCCTTGCTGAGGCTCTGCCGACGGAGCTGCATCTGTCGCCCGGAGCCGCGTATCATTTACTATGCGAGGCTTCGACCGATAGAAGCGTCGGCGAGCTGGTGATCGGCGAGGTCGTACGGATTGACGCCACGAAGGCTTTAGCGGCCACGCGGCGACGTCTTGCGCTTTATGACCGTGCGCAGGAGCTTATCGTTAAGGATCCAGCGATCATGGGCGGCACGCCAACGATCCGAGGAACCCGGATCACGGCCCAATCTATCCTCGGTCGGCTTGAGGGGGGCGACAGTGTAGAGAGCGTCCTGGAGGATTACCCCTATCTCAATCGTGAGACGGTGGAAGCCGCCGCTCTCTATGCCAAGGCAAACCCACTACGCGGGCGACCGAGCGGTAAGCTATGGCGCCGCGCTTCCTAATTGACGAGAACCTGTCGCCGGTTCTCGCCGATTATCTCCGCACAAAGCATGGTTTCGACGCGGTGCATGTCCAGGAATTGGGGATGCGAGGCGCCGCCGATTCGAACGTTCTCGCCCGGGCGATCACTGAGGATAGGATCGTTATGACCGGTAACGCTGATGATTTTCGNNGCTCAGCAGCTCGCGCTCGGTATCAGTCTTGCGAATGCGATCGACGGAGCAGGAGCGACGCGCGGCCGTCTGTTCGAGATCGACCGGTCCGGCGTCATTCGCAGTTATAAATTACCTTGATTTTTCGAGCGTGGCGACCAGTAGCTCAATCAAAATTCGCCTTCACCCTGTAAGGCGAAAATCGAATATGCATCCCTCCCCTCGCTGACTCTTGATGAAAGCTTCGCAGGCTTCGCGCTGGGCATGCAGTGAGTTGAAATCCTGCTCCAACCCTTCCTCGGACGATTTGCGGGTATAGATCGCGCAGCGAAGTTGCACGGGCTTAGCGGCCGACATGTTGCGATCCTCGCGTTGTCAGACCGAAGAAAGCCGGGCCTGACCAACGGGCGCCGGTGATCTCGCGGGCGACCGCCGACAGCGACCAGACGATAGGTCACGTAGACCAAGAGGCCGTTGAAAATCGCGATAAGCCAATCGGTGATATGATCAAGAAAGGCATCGTACCACTCGCCTTTCTTATCTCTTTTGTTGGCTTTTTTTGTCGTCGACCGTTTCTATCGCGGCCGCGCCGGCCTCTACGTCTTGCTGTGGGGAGGCGGTTGGACGCTCTTGATGGTTTTGGGGGTCTGGTGGCGCGGATAAGAACGTAACCGCAGTCATCGCCCCCAGCACTACGCCAAACGCAACGAACGCGGCGGCGAAGAAAACTCGATTTTTCATCCCCCGATCCTGCCCCATCTCAGGACCGAACGGGACTCCTATTTACAGTTCCAAGGTGGAATCCGGTTGCTGACGGACGGCTACCGGAGGCAAAGTCAGGCGCATGGAAATGCCGGGAACGACTGGGCGGGCTGCTGCGCTATTACCATCAAGCGGCGTGATTGCACACTCAAGGTTCAATTCTGAACACCGGTTCTGCGCGCTGCGATCGGGAGATCGAGGAAACCGCTTCGCTAACGTTGGCCAAACTCTGGCGCTGAAGCAAGCTCGATCGCCCCATAACTACGGGTCTTCTACCATTCCAATTTTTTGACCATATGGGTTCCATTAGTCAGGCACCTGATCACCGTCGAACCTGGCGAGCCGAGCGATTAGAGCAAGAGGAGGCGCAGATGGCACAAACGGTAGCTGATGTTTTGGTCGGTGTGCTTGAACAGGTCGGGGTCAAACATATTTTCGGACTGATCGGAGATTCGCTGAATCCACTCGCCGATGCGATTCGCCGAAGCCATATCGAATGGATCGGCGTCCGCCATGAAGAAGGAGGGGCGCTTGCCGCCGCCGGCCAGGCCAAACTCACAGGCCAGCTTGCGGTTTGCGCCGGCACTACAGGCCCCGGGAGCACCCATCTGGTCGCTGGCCTCTACGAAGCGAGCCGCGACCACGCGCCCGTTCTGGCGTTGTCCGGTGACATGCCGAGTAAGCAGCGTGGGACCGACTTCATCCAGGCAACCGAGCCTGATCTTCTGTTCCGCGACGTCGCGCTCTATACCGAAACCGTCTCATCCGCGGCGCAGGCGCCGGCGGTCATTCATCAGGCAATCGCCGCCGCCTATGCGGGCCGTGGTGTCGCGCACTTGACGCTCCCACAGGATGTTATATCGGCGAAGGCGGAGGGGAGTTTCTCCAGTATCGCGACCTTGAAGACGCCGCCCGAACGAGCCGCGAATGACGCGGACATTGCCGAAATCGCCAGCCTTGTCGATCGAGCCGACAGCGTCGTGATCATGTGCGGGGCCGGATGCCACGGCGCTTCTGAAGAACTGCGCGCCCTCTCGGATCGGCTCAAGGCGCCATTGATTCATTCGGTCAAAGGTAAAGATATCATGCCGTACGACGACCCAAGGTGGATGGGCGGTATCGGCATGATCGGCACCAAGGCCGTCTACAATGCGGTCATGCGCTGCGACCTGCTGCTGATGGTCGGCACCGATTATCCCTATTCGGAGTTTCTGCCGAGCAAAGGCGCGGTCGTGCAAATCGACGAACGGCCGCAAGCGCTCGGCCGACGTGCGCCGACTGAGCTTGGCGTCGTAGGTTCGGCGCAGCCGACCTTGAAGCTGTTGCTCGATCGGGTCGCGCCCAAGAGCGACGCCAGCTTTTGGGACCAGGTAACTAAAGAGCGCCGGACTTGGGATGAGATGCTGGACAAGCAAGCCGATCCGGCACGCAGCGTGGACCGCATCCATCCGCAGGCGGTGGCGCGAGCGGTCAGCGATCTCGCCGAGCCCGATGCAGTCTTTACCCTCGACACCGGTCTCAACACACTGTGGTCCGCAAACTGGATACGCCAGAGCGGATCGCAGCGGATCATTGGTTCCTTCAACAATGCCGCCGTCGGGACGGCGCTGGGTCAGGCTAACGGCATCCAAGCGCTGGATCGGTCCCGTCAGGTTATCGCCCTCTGCGGCGACGGCGGCTTCAACATGCTCATGTGCGAGTTTATGACCGCAGTTCATCACAAGCTGCCCGTGAAGGTCGTGATCTACAATAACTCGGCCTTTGGGCTGATCACGTTGGAAGCGGAGTCCGTAGGTCTGCCTCCGTTCCGGGAAGGCATTGAGTTTCCAAATCCGGACTTCGCGGCACTAGCGCGCGCCTGCGGCGGTCATGGATTTACCGCCAGAAAGCCCGGCGAGCTCAAGGCTGCGATCAGTGAAGCCTTGGCCGTGGACGGCCCGGCGATCGTCGACGCCGTCATCGTTTCAAACGAAATGCCAAACCTTCCGCATCTTGACTTGGATAAAATCGGGCACTTCGCCCTGGCGAAGGTCAGGGAAGCGGTTCTCGCCGTAACCGGTGCGTGACATAAGGGTCAGGAGGACGCGCGATAGCCTCCTGGATAGAATCAGACAGAAGGAACTTGTCAAAACCATATCGCGCGTTCGTGGCGGCATGGACCGTTTGGATGCGTGCTGAATAATCGCGTGCGTCATAGCGGGTAATCTTGATGTAGATCATGGCCCTTGCGCACCTTTAGATGTCATCAACTGCTCTAGATTTGACTCGCGATGGTCTTTGGGCGCCGCCTCAGGAGGCGGCGCCCAATCGATGGTCCTGGATTGGGTCCATCAAATCTAATGATGAGCTCAGGAGCGACGATGATGACGCGACGCCAAGCCGGTGCCGGAATTCTCGCCAGTGCGGCACTTGCCGCGGTGCCATCGGTTAAGGCAGCGCAGGAGCTTCAGCGCCGCGACTTGCCGCCGCCGCGGAACGAGGGCGGTCAGCCATTGATGACAGCACTGAAGGCGAGACGCTCCACGCGCGAGTATTCGGATCGCCCGCTCCCGGTGCAGGTTCTGTCCGACCTATTGTGGGCAGCCTTCGGCGTCAATCGTACGAGCGGCGACCGGACCGCCCCCTATTGGCGCCACGTCATGGTGATGGACATCTATGTCGCAATGGCCGACGGCGTCTGGCTCTATGAGCCGAAGGGTCACACGCTGTCTCCCTATATGAAGACCGATATCCGCGCACAGACCGGCCTTCAGGATTTCGTCGCTACAGCGCCACTCAATCTCATCTATGTCGCCCACGGCGAGCGCATGACCGATATCTCGTCGGAAGAGCGCCGCCTCTACGCCTCGGTCGACACTGGGTTCATCGGCCAGAATGTCTATCTGTTCTGTGCCTCGGAGGGTCTGGCCACGGTCTTTCGTGGAGCGGTCGACACGTCGAAGCTGGCCCGGACCCTACAGCTCCCGGACCAGCAGTTCGTGACCTTTGCCCAGACCGTGGGATACCCGCGCACGTAAGGCGCGCGGGCTGAAATGGATTAGGTCGATGACTGATCTTACAAAGATTCGTGAGCATATGGTCGAAAGTCAGATCGCCGCGCGGGGCGTCCGATCTGAACTCGTGCTCGATGCGATGCGAAAAGTCCCGCGGGAGGCGTTTCTTCCGGAGCGTCTGCGGGAATTCGCGTATGAAGATGCCCCGCTTCCCATTGCCGCCGGTCAGACCATCTCCCAGCCCTATATTGTGGCGCTGATGACGGAGGCGCTGGATTTGGACGGCGGCGAAAAGGTCCTCGAAATTGGAACGGGCTCTGGATATGCGGCGGCTGTGTTGGCCGAGATCGCTGCGGAAGTCTACACCGTCGAGCGCATCGACCAGCTTGCCGAAAATGCGGCCTCGACGCTCGAAGGCCTCGGTTATCGCAATGTCCATGTCGTGCATGGCGACGGGACGCTCGGCTGGACCACAGCATCACCGTACGATGCGATCATCGTTGCGGCGGGGGGCCCGGAGGTTCCGGAGTCGCTCAAGAGGCAGCTCAAGATCGGCGGCCGGCTGGTTATCCCGGTCGGTTCCGATCCGCGGGCACAGGAGCTAGTGCGCGTAACACGGATTTCGGACGAAAACTTTAAGAGCGAAGACATCGCCGATGTCCGTTTCGTCCCGCTTGTCGGCAAGGAAGGATGGGCGCCCGAAGAGTTCCCGATTCCTACGGGACTCCGCCCGGCACGGGTTCGCCCGGTCGATAGCAATATTGCGACGGCAATCGCCGCTTCCTGCGAGCCATTCAATTCAATCGGATCGGCGAACCTCGACTCCCTATTGGACCGGATCGGCGATGCGAAAGTCGTACTGCTTGGAGAGGCGACCCACGGTACCTCCGAATTCTACCGTATGCGCGAGCGCATCTCGCAGGAGTTGATAGCGCGCAAAGGCTTTCGCTTTGTCGCCATCGAAGGGGATTGGCCCGACGTGGCGCGGCTCGATCACTATGTACGGCATTTCGAGTTTCCGCCGAGCGAGTGGACGGCGTTCGCTCGCTTCCCAACGTGGATGTGGCGCAATAACGAGGTTCGGTCGTTCGTGGACTGGCTGCACACGCGCAATGCCGGCCGAAGACTGGAAAGCAGGGTCGCGATCTACGGACTCGACCTCTACAGCCTATACACCTCGATCCGCTCCGTGCTGAAATATCTTGATGACGTCGATCCCGACTCCGCGCGGATCGCGCGACAGCGCTATGGTTGCCTGACCCCCTGGCAAGCCGACCCCGCAACCTATGGCCATGCGGCGCTGACGGGCGCTTACCGGACCTGCGAGGGGGAAGTCGTTCGGATGCTCGAAGATATTCTTCATAAGCAAAGCGACTATGCCGCCCACGATGGCGAGCGTTTCATGGATGCCGTGCAGAATGCCCGTCTGGTGACCGACGCCGAGCGTTATTACCGGATCATGTATTACGGCTCTCGCGCCTCTTGGAACCTGCGCGACAATCACATGTTTGAGACGCTCAAGACCTTGCTTGCCTTTCACGGGCCTGACGCCAAGGCCATCGTGTGGGCGCACAATTCCCACGTAGGCGACGCCGCTGCGACGGAGATGTCCGCACGTGGCGAATACAATATCGGGCATCTGTGCCGAAAAGAATTCGGCGACAAGGCCTATTCCATCGGATTTGGAACTCATTCGGGGACGGTCGCCGCGGCGTCCGATTGGGATGGACCGATGGAGGTTAAGGCGGTGTTGCCCTCCCTTCCGCAGAGCTATGAACACCTGTGCCACGAATCCGGTTGCGCGCAATTCATGCTGCCGCTGCGAGGTCGTTCAATTGCGGCGCTTCGTAACAGCCTGCTGAAGCCGCGCCTGGAGCGGGCAATCGGAGTGATCTACCGGCCTGAGACCGAGCTTGCGAGTCACTATTTCCAGGCCGTTCTGCCGGCTCAGTTCGACGAATATATCTGGTTCGACGAGACTCGTGCCGTGACCCCGTTCGAGACCAAGGAGCTTGAAGGGCTTCCCGATACCTATCCGTTCGGTTTGTGACTTGGACATGCCGGCGGAGCGGGAAGTCGACTATGTCCTTGCCAAGCTCCGTTGGATGCGGGCGGAACATATCTGGCCCAACGGCTTGCGCTATCTGTGGACCGACGCCTTCGGCGTCGTTCTCTTAGTGTCGCTCTATAGCGCTTTGGGCAATGACGAATTCCTGGACGAAGCCGAAAAAGTCGTCGCAGACGTCGATCGCGTGCTGGGGCGGGCGCGCGGCATCCGCATTGGCGAGGAGCCCGACCGCGACGGGCAGTATTTCCATTATCTTGCCATGTGGCTCTATGCGCTTGCGGTGATGGGGCGGCACATCCCGCGATACCGCGAGAAAGGCATCGATCTCGTGCATCAGATCCACGACGCGTTTCTTGTGCCTGGACGCGGCGTGATTTGGAAAATGAAGGAGGATCTAAGCGGTCCCTATCCAGGCTATGGGCTAGGTGCGCTCGATGCCTTCGATGGATATATGTCCTGCCGCATGCTTGACGAGAAGCTTCTCTCACGCGAAATCGCCGATATGCGGAAGCTGATCGATCGATCCGCGCCTGCTCTCGTGATTACTCAGGATCTGGGTCTCGGTATGATGTTGTGGATGACGCAGTTCTTTCCTCTCGGCTGTCACTTCTCGGCTGCGATGGATGCGAGCATCAGCCGGTTGAGATGAGAAAACCGCCGTGAGCGCGAGCGCGACGAAATAGCGATTCAAGGAGGTGAAATCCCTACTGCCGCCGGGACAGTGATGGTGCAGCGCTGCTCCG
>PLTD01000104.1 GCA_003165335.1 Rhodospirillales bacterium
ATGAACATCATTCCGGTTTCGACCCGGCTGGCCACGCGCCTGCCGCGTGCAAGGTCCTTGGTGTAGACCGAACCGCCCAATCCGAAGTCGGAATCATTGGCCAGTGCGATCGCCTCGTCCTCGTTCTTGACGCGGAAGAACAGCGCGACCGGTCCGAAGAATTCGTCGCGGAAAGCTGGGTTTCCCGGCTTGATGTCCGTCAGGATTGTGGGCTCCATGAACGAGCCCGGACGATCGATCCGCTTGCCGCCCATAAGAAGCGTCGCCCCATGAGCGACTGCGCTGTCGACCTGAGCCAGAAGCTGCACTAATGCGGATTCGGTGGATAACGGCCCTTGCGTCGTCTTTTCATCCAGGGGATCGCCTGGCTTTAGTGCGCCCAGCGCGGCCTTGAATTTCTCCAGGAATTTATCCGCCAGGGTTTCGACGACGATAAAGCGCTTAGCAGCGCAGCAGGTCTGTCCATCATTATACATGCGTCCCCAGACCGCCCATTTGATCGTATGGTCCAGGTCGGCGTCTTCGAGGACGATGAAGGCGTCGCTGCCGCCGAGCTCCATTGAGGACGGCTTGAGGTTCTGTCCGGCACGCGCCGCTATGCTGCGCCCCGCCGCGACACTACCCGTCAGGGCGACACCCTTGACGCGGGGGTCGTCGACAACACGGTCCGACTGATCGTGTGAGATCAGCAGATTGGTGTAGAGGCCCACGGGCGCTCCGGCCTCGATCCATAGCTTCTCGAAGGCGATTGCGCATTGCGGCACGCAGCCCGCATGTTTTACCACCAGAACGTTTCCAGCCATGAGATGAGGACCCGCGACGCGGGCAAGCTGGTAATAGGGAAAGTTCCAGGGTTCGACGCCGAAGACCACGCCGATCGGGCTGCTTTCCATATGAGCGTCGCCGACGGTCGGGTGTAGCTTGACCGGGGCTAGGAAATGCTCGGCGTTCTTGGCGTAATAGGCCAAAATCTGTGAACTGAACTCCACCTCCCCGCGCGCCTCGTTGATCCGCTTGCCCATTTCCAGCGTCATGGTGCGCGCAAGCTCCTCCACCTTTTCGTGCATCAGAGCTGCAACCTTGGCGACAATGACCGCGCGGTGGGCATAGCTTTTGTGCCGCCAGGTCTCGAAGCAGGCGGCGGCTGTCGCCAACGCCGTTTCGAGGTGCGCGTCGGTGATTTCGGCGAAGCTCTTCATATGCTTCCCGTTAAAAGGGTTGACGCTTTCATAGGTCATGAGGATCGTCCTGTTTCAATGTCACCATCCGGGGTGCCGGATGATGTCTTCGGTGCCTCTGGGCCTCGATATTCGCCTTGAGCGCCTGCATCGGCCTCAAATGGTCGGTTTCGCGATACTGGCGATCGCATCGGTCGATTCTGTGATCACCGGCTCAGAATGGTCATTAAGGGCCTTGATGCCTGGACCATGATAAGCGAAGGCTTTCATTGCGCATTTTCCCTTGAAGTGAACCCAAATCGCGGGTCGGAACTGTGCTGGGACGAGAAATACTCGGGCTGGCATAGGTCTGCTTGATCGACTGTGTGGAATGTGACGAGTGACTGCCGGAAGCGGTAGACTCGGAAACTACTCAGGGCCGGCCAGCGCTGCACTTCACTGCGGTCACGCCCCTCAACCGGTGCGCTGAGATGCTGGGTCGCATACGACCGGCCGCAACCTTGCCGATGCAAATGAGGCAAAAGCCTGGAAGAGAAGAGAGGAATTGGCCAACGCTCTTTACGCCCCACCCGCTCGGGGCCTCCTCGGCTTGATCATTGAACTGACATTGATCCTTCAAACCGGCGGAACCGAGGTGGGCCCGAATGAACTTCCGCGGCCACAGCGTCGTTCTGTCTACGATGGCTCACGTCGACTGACGGGAGTCATTCATCTCTCGCATTAAGTCCGCACCACCGCCCCTGTCCTGCAAGACGAACCGGGACGCAGCGCAAGTTCGCGCGATTATGAAGCCCCGGTTAAGTTTTCTTTGCCGCCCAAGTCGAAGCTGAAAATCTCTCCCCGCCGACCCTACTTGAATCGGTCTGAGCTACGGCCAAGGGGCCGCAAACGACGGCATTAATTTTGTCCTTCGATGCCGAATAGGGGTCGCTGAAGAGCGCGGCGCTGCTGATCGAACGTCGGCAGCAAAATTGGCGAGGGGAACGGCAATGGCTGACAAAATCAAATCGGTGTTGATTGAAATGACAACCGCCGAATTCGAGCAGCTCCAGGCTCGAGCCTATCCAAAATCGGCAAACGTCACCGACATCGCCCACGAGCTTATCTGCGCTGGTCTGACGGGCGCCGACAACAAGGCGCTGGCCGAGCGACTGATGATGATCGAGCGGCGCATTGTGGCGATAGAGCAGCAAGTCCGCGATCTCTGCGCGAGGACGCAGTCGATCGATCAATCCGCAGGCCGCTTGCTCGCGATGTTCGAAGCTCTCCTCAAGGCATTGACCGGCGAAGGCGAGGGTCGAAGAACATGATCCGCCATCTGAAGCCCATCGCATTCATTGGAGCACTCGCCGGGTTTGGCCTGATGGTAGTTGCCTATAATCTCGGTTTCGACCGCTGGCCGCCAATGGCAACGCTTGCCGATAGAACACTCACGCGGTTCTCCGCTGCAGATGTGCAGGCCTGCTTCAAAAAAGAGGCCCTTTCGCTCTTCGGCGATCATGACGCACGTGCTTATTGGCAGGCCTGCCGGCAGCAGCTCATTGCCTACCATTCGCTGGAGGGATTTGCGCTGCGGGAAGCGACCGTCACGATTGGCGGGCTTATCGGTTTGGTAGCGCTGTTCTGTTTCGCCCTGCTTGTCCGCGTCGAGAAGCCTGCCTTTAAAATCGTCCGGGGATTGCGGCTGTTTATCGGTAGCGATGGGCATAAAGCCTTTGCCAAGGCATGCGCCCAAGAGTGCACGATTCACGGTCCCGGCATTGTGCTGTTGCGGCCCTATGCGATGGGGCGTGATCGCGAGACGCGACACTTTCTAATTCTCGGCGGCGTCGGCGGCGGCAAGACCCAAACGATGCTGCATATGATCCTCGAAGCGATCCTGCGCGATGACGGAGTGCTCGTTCTCGACACCAAGGGCGACATGATGGCTGGACTCCCTGGAATACCGGACCCCTTGTTCGTGGCGCCTCACGACCGGCGGTCGCTGGTCTGGAACGTGGCCGCCGATTGCTGTGTCAAACAGGACGCTCGCGAACTGGCGGCACGGTTCATCCCACCCAGTTCCGATCCGATGTGGTCGCAAGCGGCTCAGGAGATCTTCGTCGCTTGCCTTGTGCATCTGCAGGTAACCAAAGGCCGCGACTGGGGCTGGTCCGATCTTGAAGGCGTCGTCACTGCCGATGTGGCGACACTGACCGCGCTCGCCGTCGACCATAATCCCAACGCGCTTCGACTTCTGGCTCAGCCCGACAGCAAGACGACACTGAGCATTCTCACGACGTTCCAAACCCACATGCGCATTGTCTCCATTCTGGCGGAGGCGTGGCGGGATTCGTTCGCAGGTCGATTCTCGATCCGCGATTGGCTGCATAACCCGCCGGCGCGGCGTCCGCTGATCCTGCAGCAAGATCCCGGCTATCCAGAGCTTTCACAAATTTGGATCGGCAGCATGCTGGGTCTTCTGGCCTCGGCCGTCGGGAGCCCGACCTTGGCCGAAAGTCGAAGCCGCCGGATTTGGCTGTTTCTCGATGAATTTCCACAACTTCCGCCGATCAAGCAGTTCCCGACATTTCTGGAGCTTGGCCGCTCCAAGGGCGTTACCGTGGTGATCGGAGCCCAGGACACAGCCCAAATCCGTGCTGCTTACGGTCCCGACCAGGCCAGATCCTGGTTCGGGATGATTGGAACGAAGGTTATAACCCGCATCAACACCAGCGAGGCAGCGGAGGACATCAGTAGGCTGATTGGTGAACAGGAAGTCGAGCGGCCAGTTCGAAGCGCCACCCGTTCCGCGGGACGCATCAGCGTCACCGAGAGCATTCATCGAGAAAGGCGGCGCGTGGTTGCGGCATCTGAGCTTGCATCTCGTCTAGGTCCAACTGGGCGTGGCGTGCGCGTGCTCTTCGTCGGCCTGGGCCATGCCGTTTATGAGCTGGAACTTCCTTATATAAAGCTGCCGGCCTTCAGACCATCGATCGTATCCGCCGACTGGACGCTGGCACCTCCGTCGCCGGGTAAGGGCGCAAACGGCGTCGCGTCCCCGGCACCAGAACGACTTCTGAACGAGGATCTGGCAAACCAGGTTTGGCGGACAAGACTTTAGTCATGGTCGCGTCGATTTCAGCACGCGGTGGCGCCAAGGCAGCACTCTCCTATTATACCCGCCTGCCAAACGACGATTATTATACCGGCGAAAAGGAACCGCCTGGCCGTTGGGCTGGAGACGGTGCTGAACGATTGAGCCTTGAAGGTCCGGTAACGCGGGCGGAGTTCGAGGCAGCGCTCAAGGGTCACGATCCGAAAACCGGCGAAAAACTTGTGCGGGAAGGAGGCCACGTCCCCAAACATACTGCCGGCTGGGATATGACATTCAGCGCACCCAAGTCGGTCTCCGTCCTATGGGCCCTGTCCGATGAACCGGAGCGCCAGCGGATAGAACAATCCCACCGGTTGGCCGTCCTTACGGCCACGAGGCATCTGGAACGAACCACCGCCTGGGCGCGGCGTGGCGCCGGCAGTAGAATTCGCGAACATACTGCCGGCCTCCTGATGGCAAATTTCGATCATCACTCCAGCCGTGAGTCCGATCCCCATCTGCATACTCATAGCTTCGTGTTCAATCTCGCCCCACGCCGGGACGGCACCTGGGGCGCCATCGTCAGCCGGGAGCTCTACAAGGCGCAAATGACCGTAGGGGCGATTTACGGTCGCGAGTTAGCGGACGGCTTGGAGCGGCTGGGGCACCGCATCGACCGGGAGGGTGAAGCGTTTCGCGTTGCCGCGATACCTCGTGAGATCGAACACGCCTTTTCGAAAAGACAGCAGGCGATAGTGGAGGCTGTCCGGGCCTTTGGGTACAGAACACCGAAAGTTATGGAATTTGCGAAACAGCGGACGCGCCGCGCCTGTCATGACGTCAATATTGATGACTTGCTCAAGTCGTGGCGGGTAGAGGCCAAGGCGCTGGGGTTCGAACTGGATAGAGGGCAACAACGCATCAGCGAACGACCACCGCCAAATTCTGAGAGATCACTTCCGGGATCGACCCTGGGCCGCATCAAAATGCCAATACCGGGAGGGCCTAAGCCTGAGTCAGTGAACGTCACGGCACTTCAGCAAAACGTGACGCAGATCGGTCAGGCCCTTGGGCAAATACTTCGATTGGCCGTTCAGCCTTCCGGCATGTCGGGTCTAAGGCCCAAGCTTCACACTCTGGAGAACGATCGCGAGTAGCAAATTTGGCTCCAGAAACTGCGATGTTCGAGGATCGTGGGCGTGGCCCATCATCAAATTCTCCGCGAGAGACCCCGGCGTTCAGGCGGGCTACGGCATTCACACATTTGCTATTGCGCGAGGACGTTCGCTTTGATTCTCTTTGCTGGTTCAGCTGGGAGATGATGAATGGCGGAATATGGGCTGGGGCGGTTTGGCGATCGCCGCCTGGAAAAAGGGGGGCCTTTTTGCATGCCCGCCTGGTGGAGACGGGCGGGCGAAGCCTTCGGGTTCGCCGACTTGGAGGGAGCCGGTCGGGAGAGATCCGCCTGACGCGGTTTTTGCGCAACGAGGCGGTGACGCCTGAGATGATGGTCGCCGAAGCGGCGCGCCGCACGGGGGAGCGCTGCGGCGGTCGCCATGTGCTGGCGATCCAGGATACGACCGTGGTCCGCTCCGAGGGCGGTGGCGGTCTTTATCTGCACCCGACCTTGGCGGTGGATGCCGACGAAGGGGTGATCCTGGGGCTGGCGCACGCTGGGTTCTTGAGCCGCAGCGAGGGCAAGGCGGCAGGACGACGGAAAAGGGCGTTAGAGGACAAGGAGAGCCAGCGCTGGATCGAGGGGGCGCGGCGGTCGGCGGCGGTCTGTGCCGGCGCGGCCAAGCTCACCCACATCGCCGACCGGGAGGCGGACATCTTCGCGCTGTTCGCCCGTCGGCCGCAGGGAACCGATCTCCTGGTGCGGGCGGCCCACGATCGGGCGCTGGAAGACGGCGGTCGGCTGTTCGCCAAGATCGACACCCTGGCCGTGGCCGGCCGTGCCGTGCTCGACCTGCCGGCCAAGCCGGGACGCAAGGCCAGAACCGCCGAGCTGGGGACCGCTTCATGACCGCCTCCATCGCCCGGCCGAGGAACAACCTCGTTGACGACCTGCCCACCAGCCTGACGCTCACGCTGGTGGACGTGCGCGAGGACATAGCCCCGGCCGGAGAGACGCCGGTGCACTGGCGCCTAATCACCACTCATTCGGTGACAAACGCCGCCGAGGCCTTCGCCGTGGCCAATCTCTATCGCCGCCGTTGGTGCATCGATATCGACCAGTCATGGCGACTCTCAAGGACCCTTCTATCAACCCGATATTTTTGCAGAGATTGCGACAGGAAGGGGCCATG
>PLTD01000195.1 GCA_003165335.1 Rhodospirillales bacterium
CCTTCGCCCGATTCCCCTGGCAGCGCGCCTGGGGTAGAAGCAGGGTACGCTCGGCCGACCGTCAATGACGGCCAATATGTCCGATCCTCACTGGCAAAATCAAAGTCCGCGCATTATCGTGCGCCCGTTCAATTTTTGGGAATGGGGAACGGGACTATGACGACGGCGCGGGATTTGTCACGGATGTCGGCGGAGCGGATCAAGGCGCATGACCGCGAAGGCTGGCTTGCTCTGTTTGCCGATGATGCCATCGTGCAAGACCCGGTTGGCCCTTCGATGTTTGACCCTGACGGCAAAGGCCATCATGGCCGCACCGGCGTCGCTCATTTCTACGACACGGCGATCGCCCCCAATAAAGACGTCACCTTCGAAGTCCACCAATCGCATCTTTGCGGTGACGAGGTGGCGAATGTTGTGACGCTCCACATCACCCAGGCGGACGGCAATGGTTTCAAGCTGCCCTGCGTGATCTGTTACAAGGCAAACCCCGAAGGCAAAATCGCCTCGCTGCGCGCCTTCTGGGAAGTCGGCAACATCCCGGGGTTCTAAGGGGCGACGCGGGCCGCCTCACCAGCCGTCGAACAGCCAGTGCTGAAACGCCACGTGGTGAAAGCCCACGTGGTAAATCAGGCTGGGCAGCCAGCTGTACATGCGCAGAACGCCATGGCCTGTCGCCATCGTGAGTGCGAACAGGATCGGCTTGGTCTCGGCCCATGATTGCGGCAGAGTCTGCCCGGCCAGGGCTTTCTGCCACAGCGGAACCGCCAGGATGACGCCTTGGGTCGCCCCGACAGTGATATAGGTACGGATCGGGCCGAACAGCATCGGCCTATTCCGCGGCCTTGTCGGTTTCGGCCTCATCCTTGGCATTGACCCAGCCTTCCGACTGCATCTCGATCAACCGGCTGGCGGTACGCTCGAACTCCGTGGCGTGCAACCCTCCAGGATAGAGGAATTCGGGCAGGCAGTCGGCGCTGGCAATTAGTCGCGTGCCGGCGTCGTAAAGCACATCCACCAGGGTTATCAGCCGCCGTGCCTCGTTGCGCTGATCGGGCGCCAGCCTGGGCAGATGTGAGATCATGACCGTGTCATAGGCCTGAACCAGCGCCAGATAATCGGCTGCGGACAAAGCCTCGCTGATCAGGTCGGACGCCTGGAACCAGGCAACCTTCGGCCCGGCGCGCGGAATATTCAGATGTCGCCCGCCTTCGACCGGGATCGTAGCCGGGTGGGGCGCCGCGCCCGCCGCCAGATCCTTGAAGATGGCTGCCAGTTCGGTGTCTGCTGCACCGTCGGCCGGCACCAGATAAACACGCCTGCCGTGCATCCGGCCTTGGCGATGATCATCCGGCCCGGCAACCTCAACCACATCGACTTTGGTCTTCAACAGGGCGATGAACGGCAGAAACAATGCGCGCTGCAGACCCCCGGCATAGAGATTGTCCGGCACGGTGTTGGAGGTTGCCACGACGACGACACCCCCTGCGAACAGGCCGGTGAACAGGCGGCCCAGAACCATGGCGTCGGCGATATCGGTGATCTGGAACTCGTCGAAGCACAGCAGGCGAACCTCGCCCGCGATCTGGCGCGCCAAGGTATCGACCGCATCGCCATCTCCCGCTCCGCGCAGCGCATGCAGCCGGGCATGGACTTCCAGCATGAAAGCAGCGAAATGGACTCGGCGCTTTTTCGGTTCGCCTGCCGCGTCGAAGAATAGATCCATCAGCATGGTCTTGCCGCGCCCGACAGGTCCCCAAAGATAGAGACCGCGCGGCGCGGGTGCCTTGTCGGAGAAGAGGCGGCCCAGCAGGCGGCGCTGCGGCCGTGGCGCAGACAGCTTGCGCCACAGCCCGTCCAGTTGGGCGGCGGCGTGTTTCTGCGCGCTGTCGGGGGCTAAGACGCCGGTGGCTACGCGATCATGATAGGCGGCGAGCGGGCCGTCCAAAGGACTCATTGAGTTCCGCAATGCAGCAAATAGGACTGATTTGTTCCTATCGGAAACCGCGGGGGGAGGCAAATTCGCGGGGAGACAAGGCGCTGTTACGCCTATTATTCCCGCAGCGGCGCTCTAGATCGCGCGTTTGGAATTCCCTTTGGCGCGGCTCGGCATTTCGTTGACGGGATGGTTGGGTTTGAACTGGCGGATCTCGCCCAGCAGCGCCTGAACCTCGGGCAAGGTCATCGATGCGGTGCTCCAGGTGTCGTCGTGAACCCGGGTCAGGTTCTTGAAAGGGCTGGCGCCGATATAGGCGCCAGCCGCGACTTCCGCGCCAGCTTCGTCGATATAGCTAATTCTATTATGAGGCGCAGTCCCGTCGCCGGTGACACCGATCCTTACGCTGGCATTTCCGTGCAATTTCTTGCACTTCGCCAAATTACCCAGGATCAGTCGAACAAATTCTTCTTTGGCGATTATTGTCGGAAGAGCGTCGATTATCGTTGCATCGCGCTTTAGTAAATTTGCCATCGCCGCATCTCCGAGGAAGTATTATCGGTCATCTTACGCTCATTGTTGAAAATGTGCGAGGGACTGAACTGCGTTGTGTCGCTTCAGATCGTATCGATGGACGGCCGCGGACGCCGCACCGGAATAAGATAACATTTTCCCTCGCGATGCGCCGTAACGCTAACTAATAATGAGGAATTTTGCGCGCACGCGGGACCTTCGGCGGTTCTCGCGCGTTTCCTGCGCGGCGATATCGGTGGAGGTGTGAATGACCGTTGCGGACGGCGGAACAGCATCCCAGGATGTCTTTCAAGGCGGAGGCGACGTCGGGACCCTGATGCGGTCGCACGATTGGGCCGGGACCCCCTTGGGCGATCCGGTGCGCTGGCCCCGCAGTCTCCAGTCTATCGTGCGAATGATGCTGACCTCGCGCTATCAGATGTGGATGGCCTGGGGGGAAGACCTCGTCTTTTTCTGTAACGACGCCTACCGACCGACGCTCGGCGTGAAATACTCCTGGGCAATCGGGCAATCGGCCAAGGTGGTCTGGGCCGAGATTTGGCCCGATATCGGTCCGCTGATCGACCATGTGCTGCGGACCGGCGAAGCGACCTATTCGGAAGGCATGCTGCTGCTGCTCGAACGCAGCGGCTTCAAAGAGGAAACCTACCATACATTTTCCTACAGCCCGCTGTTCGACGATGCCGGGGCGATCGCGGGGATGTTCTGCGTGGTCGTGGAGGAAACCGAGCGTGTCATCAACGAGCGGCGACTGGAGACGTTGCGCAAGGTCGCCTCGGCGGCGGCGACGGCGAAGACCCAGGACGAGCTGTTACGCGCGGTTGCAGCGCAATTGTCCGAGAACCTGACCGATCTTCCCTTCACCCTCTCCTATCTGTTTGAGGCCAACGATCCCTCGGCGCGTCTGGCCGCCTTTTCCGGAATGGAGCCGGATCATCCGATCGCGCGTGGCGCGCTGGATATCGAAGATACGGCCTGGCCGATTGAGCCCATCATCGCGGGTGGGTCGTATGTCATCGTCGAAGACCTCGCGACGCGTTTCGACGCGCTGCCAACCGGTGCCTGGGACAGGCCTCCGCATAGGCCCTGATTGTCCGGCTCGCGCAGCAGGCCCAGGAAAAGGCCGTGGCTGGCTTCCTGGTTGTCGGCCTCAATCCCTATCGCACGGTTGACCGCAGCTATGAGGGGTTCGTTAATCTGCTTGCCGGCCAGATTGCAGCGGCGCTGGCGACTGCGCGCGCCTATGACGAAGAGCGCAAACGCGCCGAGGCACTGGCCGAGATCGACCGCGCCAAAACCGCCTTTTTCTCGAATGTCAGCCACGAATTCCGCACCCCTCTCACCCTGATGCTCGGGCCGCTCGAAGAGGTTCTGGCTCGTCCCGAAGGGGACGCCGAAGGCGTGCGCTTCCAGGTCGAGCTTGCGCACCGCAATGGGGTCAGGCTGCTCCGTCTGGTCAACAGTCTGCTCGATTTTTCGCGGATCGAGGCCGGACGCGTGCAGGCGAACTTCGTGCCGACCGACTTTGCGTCTTTCAGCGCGGAAGTCGCCTCGAGTTTTCGCTCCGCCATGGAAAAGGCAGGGCTTGAACTGGTCATTCGGTCCCGGCCTCTGCCGGCGGCGGTCTATCTGGACCGCGACATGTGGGAAAAGATTCTGCTGAACCTGCTGTCCAACGCCTTCAAATTCACCTTCCAAGGCGGTGTGTCGGTGGATGTGTCTCCTTCGGCCGACGGTGAATTTGCCGAACTTTGCGTGCGCGATACGGGCATCGGGGTCGCCGCGGAGGAATTGCCGCGGCTATTCGAACGCTTCCATCGTATCGAAGGGGCGAAGGGGCGCACTTTCGAGGGCAGCGGCATCGGTCTCGCCCTGGTGCAGGAGCTTGTAAAGATTCACGGCGGTTCGATCGCCGCCGAAAGCACGCCTGGGCAAGGTACGGCCTTTACCGTGCGGCTGGCTTTCGGAACCGACCATCTGCCGACTGAACTGATCCGCGAAAGCGGTTCTTCGGCATCTCCGGTCAATACCCAGGCGTTCGTCGAGGAAGCTTTGCGGTGGCTGCCCGAACCGGCGACATCGCCGGCCAAGCCGGGACCGCTGCGATCGTCGGCGCCTCCGCGTCCGCCTCCGCGGGCACGATATTGGCTGGGACCGGCAAGCGGATCGTGCTCGCCGACGACAACGCCGACATGCGCGAATATGTCCGGCGGCTGTTGCTCGCCCAGGGTTACGCAGTTGATGCAGTCGGGAACGGCGAAGAGGCCAAGGTCGAAGGTCTCGATGCCGGGGCGGACGACTATCTAATAAAGCCGTTTGCGGCGCGCGAATTGCTGGCGCGCGTTTCCGCCAACATCCAGATGGCCAGAATGCGGGCGGAATCGGCGCGCGAAGTGATGCGCAGCGAGCAGCGTTTCCTGATGACGAACGAAAGGCTGAATCTTGCCTTGTCGACTGGGCGCATTGCTGTCTTTGAACTGGATGTCGAGAGCGGCCGCACAACGGTTCTTGGTCCGCTGACCCAATTTTCGGGGTGTCAGAGGACGATGCGGCCCAGGGTGTTCCGCTCTCCAGTCTCGTTGAGGGCGTCGATGCCGTGGACCGCGGGCGGGTCATGGAACGGATCGCCCATGCGATCGAAACGGGGGAGCCCTACGAGGCGGAATACCGTCTGGTCGGTGGGGATGTGCCAAGATGGGTCGTAGCCCGAGGCGAGATTCAAAAGGGTCTCACAGGCGCAAACCGCTTCGTCGGGGCAGTCATCGATATTTCCAACGAAAAGGTAGCGGAGGACGCGCTGCTGGAGCTGAATGCCAAGCTTGAGGAGCGTGTCTCACGCGAGGTTGCGGAGCGGGCGAAGGCGGAAGATGCACTTCGCCAGGTGCAGAAGATGGAGGCTGTCGGGCAGCTCACAGGCGGCATGGCGCATGATTTCAACAATCTTCTGACCATCATCATCGGTGGCCTCGACATGGTCCGCAAAAGCGTGCCTAGCGACAATGTGCGCCTCAACCGCGGCATCGACATGGCGACTCAGGGTGCGCGCCGCGCCGCGACCCTGACATCGCGGCTGCTGGCCTTTTCCCGTCGTCAACCGCTCGAACCCAAGCCGCTCGACCTTAATGTGGTGGTTCGCGACAGTACGGAACTTCTGCACCGGACCTTGGGTGAGACGATCGAACTCGAGGGTGTTTTGGCCCCGCGGCTAAGGCCGGTCGAGGTCGACCAGAACCAGCTGGAAATCGCCATCTTGAACCTGGCGGTCAACGCCCGCGACGCGATGCCCGCCGGTGGCAAACTGACCATCGAAACCTCCAATACCATGCTGGATGAATCCTACGCTGCAACTGATTCGGAGGTCATTCCCGGCCAATACGCGGTGGTATCGATCAGCGACAGCGGTATCGGCATGTCGAAAGAGGTCGTCGAACATGTCTTCGAGCCCTTCTACACCACCAAGGATGTCGGCAAGGGCACCGGGCTCGGGCTCAGCATGGTTTATGGCTTCGTCAAGCAATCGGGCGGCCATGTCACGATCTACAGCGAGGAAGGGCAGGGAACGACCGTCAAGCTCTATTTCCCGCGCTATTTTGGCGCCACCGATGATGTTGAGGCGGTAGCGGAACTGGTTGCCCCCGAGGGGCAGAAGGGCGAAGTGGTACTCGTCGTCGAAGATAACGAGGATGTGCGCAACTACAGCGTCATGATCCTGAACGAACTGGGCTATGATGTGATGGAGGCAGAGGACGCGGACTTGGCGATGCGGATCGTGCAGCGTCCCGGCCGGATCGATCTTCTGTTCACCGATGTGGTGCTGCCGGGCAAGACCGGGCGCATGCTGGCCGACGAAGCGCGGGCGATTCGCCCCGATCTGCGCTTGCTGTTCACCACCGGCTATTCCCGCAACGCCATCGTGCACCAGGGGCGGCTGGAGCCGGGCGTCCAGCTGATTGCCAAGCCATTCACCTTCGAACAGCTGGCCGCCCGGATCAGGGACGTGCTGGACAGCTGACCGCGCAGGTCAGGCGACCGAAATTCCCCCATTGGCGCTGACCACTTGGCCGGTGATGTGTGAGGCCAGCGGGCTCGCCAGGAAGGCGATGATCGGCGCAATGTTTTCCGGCACCGGCACACCCAGCCGTGCGCGTTTCTCAGCCTTTTGGAACAGCTTGCGGCTGAACTCGCCGGCCATGACGCTGTCATAGGTTTTGGTGTTACGGGTAATCGAGGGGGTGACGACATTTGCGCGGATATTGTGCCGCGCCAATTCGACCGCCAGCGTCTTGATGAACATCGCATTGCCGGCAAAAGCTGCGCCGATCACCGCTTCGCCCGGGGTCGCCAGCTTGGCCGCGTCCGAGGCAACAGAGACGATCGCCCCGCCGCCGCGCCCCATCATCATTGGGATCGCGGCATGACAACAGCGCATCAGGCTGATCAGCTTGCCCTCCAGCGTATGCTGCCAATCGGCGGGGTCGATATTCATGAACAGGTCGGGCGGGCCGCCACCGGTCGCGGTATGGACCAGAATATCCAGACCGCCGAACGACCGGGCGATCTCGCCGAACATATGGTCCAGCTGTGCTTGGTCTGCGTAATCGGCGGCAATGAAACGGAAGGCGGTTGTGGGCACCAGGGCGGACAGCCGCTGTTCCTCAGCCGCACCTGCGGCAAGGTTACGTCCGTTCAGCACCACAACGCGTGCGCCCGCTCGACCGAGCTGCTCCGCCGTCGCCAGACCGATGCCCGAGGTCGAACCGGTGACGAGCGCGACTTTCCCGGCCAGCAGAGTTGGGGCGAAGGCCTCCATCCCTATCCCGCCAACTTGCCGCCGTCGACGGCCAGCGGATGGCCGGTGATGAACGAGGCGCGGTGCGAACAGAGGAACAGCACCGCGTCGGCGATCTCCTGCGGTTCGCCGATGCGCTTCATCGGATGCAGGTTTTCGATGGCTTTGATATTGGCCGGGTTGTCGGCCATCACCCGTTGGACCATCGGCGTGGCGATCGCGCCGGGGCATACCGCGTTCACCCGGATGCCCTGCGCCGCATAGGCCATGCCGACCGTGCGGGTCATGCCGACGACGGCATGCTTGGACCCGACATAGGACGGATGACCCGGGCCGGCCATGCCGCACACCGATGCGGTATTCACGATAGCGCCGCCGCCATGATGCAACATATGCGCGATCTCATGCTTCATGCAGTAGAAGACGCCGCGCGCATTGATGTCGAAAGTCTCGTTGAAAATTGCGCTGTCCCAGAATTCCTCGGGCCGCGCACCGCCGGAAATACCGGCGTTGTTGAAGGCGAAATGCAGCCGGCCGAATTCATGCACGGCGGTTTCCACCATCCGTTTCACGGCCTCCTCATCGCGCACATCGGCATGGATATAGATCGCCTCGCCGCCTGCGTTCTGGATGGTGCGTACTGTTTCGTGTCCGCCGGCATCGACGATATCGTCGACCGCAACCTTGGCCCCCGCCGCGGCAAAGGCGATGGCGGTCGCCCGGCCGATCCCGCTGCCGCCGCCGGTCACNNGAATGCAGAACCCTATCGGTTCGCGGGAATACTGTCGAACCCGGTGCGGGGTTATGCCCCAGTCGCCCGATTTCGCGGGCGCACGGGACCCAGCTATTCCGGGATTGCGCAGGTGACGGACGGCACAAGAACACTACATTAATGCTTAGGGAAACAGCGCCCGGTCGAACTCGGATAGGTGCGCTCCCGATAAATCTGCAGAGGACTATCCATGACTATCTATACCGGCCCGGTCTTCGCCATGGCGAGGGAACAGTTCGGTGCAATTGCCGATCACTTGGACATTCCGCTAGATGAGCGCGACCGGCTACTTTACCCTAAGCGGGCGATCACCGTCTCGATCCCGATCCACATGGACGACGGCAGCACCACCGTTTTCGAGGGTTACAGGGTGCAGCATCATTTGACCTTCGGCGCGACCAAGGGCGGCGTGCGTTTCGCGCCAAATGTCGACATCGGTGAGGTCGGCGCGCTCTCGGTGTGGATGAGCTGGAAATGCGCGCTCGCGGGTTTGCCCTACGGCGGGGCCAAGGGCGGCGTTGCCTGCGACCCGCAAAAATTATCCATTCGCGAACTTGAGGCGGTGTCGCGCCGCTATATGCAGGAGATGATCCCCTTCGTCGGCCCTCACACCGACGTGATGGCCCCGGACATGGGCACCAACGAACAGGTCATGGCCTGGTTCATGGATACCTATTCCATGCATATCGGTCACGCCGTGCCCGAGATCGTGACCGGCAAGCCGGTGGCCCTGGGCGGCACGGTGGGGCGGCGAGAGGCGACCGGCCGCGGCGTCGTCTATCTGGTCGAGCGCGCGCTCAATCAACTCAAGATCAACCCCGTCGGCACGACGGCCATCGTCCAGGGCTATGGCAATGTCGGCAGCGTCACGGCCATTAATCTGGCGCGCCGCACCGGATCGCGGATCGTGGGTATAAGCGACCATACCGCCGCCTATTACGACCCCAGGGGGCTGGATATCGACTCGATCGAACGCCATGCCGGGGCCAATCGCGGCGTGCTGGCCGGCTGGTCTGAGCAGCTTGCGATCGACCCGGGCGAGTTGATCGAACAGCCTTGCGACATATTGGTCCCCGCCGCTGTCGAGCGGGTCATCAACGGCGAGAACGCCGGGCGGATCAAATGCCGTATCCTGGCCGAGGGCGCCAACGGCCCGACGACGCCCGAGGCCGACCGGATTCTGGACCGGCGCCGCGACGAAGTCCTCGTCATCCCCGATATTCTCTGCAATTCCGGCGGGGTCATCGTTTCCTATTTCGAATGGGTGCAGGACCTGCAGCAGCTGTTCTGGGCCGAGACCGAGGTCAACGATAAATTGTACCGTTTGCTGGAAATGGCCTTTACCCAGGTGACAAAACGCGCCGCTGCGGAGAATATCTCCAATCGCACCGCCGCAATGGCGATCGGTGTCGAAAAAGTTCGCGAAGGGAAACGGCTGAGAGGTCTTTTCCCGTGAATCCAATTTGGGGATGACAGATGAAGGCAATGACGCTGAGGGCGCCGGGTGGTCTCGACGAGTTCGTCATGGCGAATGTCGCCGACGCGACCCCGCCAAAGCCTGGGGAGATCACCGTCCGCCTCCATGCCAGCTCGCTCAACTTCCATGATTATGTCATCGCCATCGGGCAGTTGAAGACCGCGGACAACCGCATTCCGATGTCGGACGGTGCGGGCGAGGTCGTGGCGGTGGGCGAGGGCGTGAGCGAGTTCGCGGCCGGCGACCACGTCATGGGCATGTTCTTCCCCGGCTGGCTGTTGGACGATGCAACCCCGGCCGCCGTCGCAAAGATTCCTGGCGATACGATCGACGGTTTTGCCCGCGAGTTCGTGACCCTGCCGGCCACCGCCTTCACCAAGACCCCGCCCGGCTATTCCCATGCCGAGGCGGCGACCTTGCCTTGCGCCGCTCTGACCGCCTGGCGCGGGCTGGTGACGGCGGGGCAGGTAAAGCCGGGCGATTTCGTTCTGGTCCAGGGCTCCGGCGGAGTTTCCTGCTTCGCGCTGCAATTCGCCAAGGCGGCGGGTGCCACGGTCATCGCCACCTCTGGGTCCGACGAGAAGCTGGAAAGGCTGAAGGCGCTGGGGGCCGATCATCTGATCAACTACAAGTCCGAACCCAAATGGGGCAAGAAAGCCAAGGAGCTGACCGGGGGCCGCGGCGTCGACCATGTGCTTGAGGTCGGCGGGCCGGGTACGCTGACCCAGTCGATGTTCGCCAGTCGGATGGGCGGCCATATCGCGCTCATCGGCGTGCTGACCGGGATTTCGGGCGAAGTGCCGACCTATCTTCTGTTCTCCAGCCAGCTGCGTGTCACCGGCATCATGGTCGGCTCCCGCAAGGATCAGATCGACATGAACCGCGCCATAGCCGCCAACGGTATCAAGCCGGTGATCGACAGCACCTATCCTCTGGACAGCATCGCCGACGCCTTCCGCCATCAGCAATCCCAGAAGCATTTCGGGAAAATCTGCCTGGAGTTCTGAGGTGCTGATCCGGCTCCTCGCGCTTCTTCTCGCGCTCAGCGGCACTACTCTCGCCGCCGAGGGTGAGCGGACGGACCTGTCCGGCGAGACGGTTGTCGATGTCACACAGCCCAAGGATCTGGCCGCCCGCACGCATCGGTTCGAGGACAGGTTGAAGAAACTGGGCTTTCCCGGGCGTGTCGTGTCCTGCCAAGGGATGGTCGATCTGCCTGCCGGCGTGGTCGACGGCGACCACAGCTATGGCGCGGTCTGCAAATTGGACCAGGGTGGAGAGCAGGCCGAGGTCATGCTGTGCGACGACAATATATTCAACCATTTTGCCATCAAGGCGAACGCCTTCATCAACAAACGCGATGCCATCGCGCTGTTCACCGATGAGAATTGCACGGGCGATTCAGAGGATACCGATAAATGACCCGCATTCCCTATCCCGATCCCGCGACCTTGTCCGCCACCGTCCGGGCGACCCTGGAACGGGCGCCGATCAACGTCATGCGTATGCTCAGCAACGCCTCGGAGCCCGTGTTCAACGGCTTCGGCCAGTTCTCCGGCGCATTCTACCAACCGTTGGACCTGCCACCGATCCTGCGAGAGGTGGCGATCCTGCGCGTCGGTTATCTGTCTAAATCCGCCTATGAGGTCTTTCACCACGAGGCGATGGGGCGCGAGGCCGGCCTGTCCGACGCGCAGATCGACGCCATCCGCACCGGCAAGCCCGATCCGGTACTGAACGAAGCGCAGCAGGTGGTCATGGCCTTCGCCGACGACATTATCCTCAATGTCCGGGCCGGCGACCCCACGCTGACAGCGGTGCGCAAGCACTTGTCCGACCGGTCGCTGGTCGACCTGATCATGGTGATCGGCCTCTATATGACCATCAGCCGCCTGCTCGAAACCGCCGGCGTCGAACTCGACCAGGCCGCGATCAACACCGATCTGACGTCGGGCTAACCCTTCTTCGGATTGGCGATCGCCATGGCCTTTTGATAGGCCGGGCGGGCTTCGATGCGGGCGATATAGGCGGCGATGTTCGGATATTGCGCCATGTCGGTCTTCATCACCGGGCTGCGCACGATGCCGAAGCAATACATCATCATGATGTCGGCAGCGGTGAATTGCGCCCCGGCGAAATAGGCGGTCTTACCCAATTCCTCCTCGATGAATTGCAGAATCTGCGTGCTGCCGTGCTTGGCCATGCCGACCAGGGGAGAGTTGGGGTCGACCCCGGGGAAAAATCCGCCGACGAACAGGTTCAATATAAACCGCGCCATCGCCGTGCCCTCGGCGAAATGCATCCACTGCAGATAGCGCGCATAGTCGGGTGAGGACGGTGGCACCGCCAGTCTGCCCTTGCCCTCGCGGTTGGCGATATATTCCAAAATCGCGCCCGATTCGATGATGACGCTATCCCCGTCGCGGATCATCGGCGCCTTGCCCAGCGGATTGATCGTCTTCAGCACGTCCGGCGCGGCCATAGTTGGCTCGCGGGCAAAGCGCTGCAGGTCATAGGGCAGGCCCAGCTCCTCCATCAGCCAGATGACACGCTCGGATCTGGAGTTCTCGAGATGATAGACTGTGATCATTGCGGCTTCCCCTTTATGTCAGTGGGCGTCGGCGGATACGGTTATCGCGCCCGTCATGCCGAACAAAGTATGGAGGAACTCCGTGCATTCCAGCGGATATTGGCCGGGTCCGCCAGGCACGAGGTCGATCTCGGCAGACTGATCCTTGGCGACCGCGATCCGCCCGCCCTTCGGCATCGTGCTGCCCTGCCGATAGGCCGCGGCGGCGAAAAAGCCGGGCGAAGAGAAATCGTGAATATCGGTGCCGCTGTTGATCAGGATCAAACGCACTGGCTGGGAACTTTGCAGGTTCAAATGGCTGGGCGTAAAGGCAAAGTCGGTCAGCTTGACGGTGACGTTTTGCGCCTTGCTCCAATCGACGGAACTTGCGGCGATCTGAAATTGGTCCGGCGTCGCGGTGTGGGTGGCGCAGGCGCTGAGCGCCAGCATTGTGAAAAGGGCGAAACTGCGCGGGGCGGCAGGCAAGGGCTTCCTCCAATTTTTATTGGGTCGATTGGGTGGAGTGCTTGCGCGCCAATGGCCCCTCCGTCAATCTGATCCTTGCATCTTAAGGAATCATCCATGGCTAAAACGGCCCATTCCGAAACCCATTTCCTCGCGTCCGAGGTTGTGCGGGATGTCGTGATCGGAATGTCCGATGGGCTGACCGTGCCTTTTGCGCTTGCTGCCGGCCTCACCGGGGCAACTGCCTCCGGCGGTATCATCGTGACGGCGGGACTCGCTGAAATCGCGGCCGGCGCCGTCGCGATGGGTCTGGGCGGCTATCTGGCAGCGCGCACGGACGTCGAGCATTACCGCGCCGAATACCGGCGGGAACTACGTGAAACCGAAGAGACGCCGGACGAGGAACGTCGCGAGGTTCGTCTGATCCTGACGGAACAGGGGTTGGACGATCACCTGGCCGATACAGTGGTTGAGGCGCTGTCGCGCGACCGCCATCGCTGGGTCGATTTCATGATGCGGTTCGAACTCGGACTCGAAAAGCCTGATGCCGCGCGTGCGCCGGCCAGCGCGCTGACGATCGGGGCGTCCTATATCATCGGCGGATTGATTCCCTTGTCGCCCTATATACTGACGCCCGACATTCACACCGCGCTCGATGCGTCGATTGTACTGACGCTGATCGCGCTCGCGTTGTTCGGCGGGGTTAAAGGCTGGCTGACCGGGGCTCAGGCGCTGCGCTCGTCGCTGCAGACGGTCGTGATCGGCAGCGCAGCGGCTGCAGTCGCTTTTCTGATTGCTCGTGCCGTTTCCGGCTAAGACTCAGGGAAAGCCGATCCAGTCGAACAGGTCCGGCCCGCTCAAAACGGATTGCGACATCTGTTCGATCATCGATTGAAAGGCAGGATCGGTGGGCCCGGCCGCATCGACCTGGCCCGACACGCTCGCCACAATGTTTCCGCCCTGAATCAGCGCGACTTTGGCAGTCACATTCGTTGCCGACGGCTCATAGCCGCCGATTATATTGTAATTGACCGCCAGTTCCGGTGGATAGGCCGACCGGGGCCGGGAGGCAGGTGGACCAAAGGTCCACACCAGATGGTCGCCGGCGCATTCCGTATAGGCCTCGCAGGCCGTGTAGTGCAGCGCAGTCCCGCCGACCGAGGCGGGCATGGCCGACCCGACAGCCGACGCGAGCGCGGCGCCTTGAACATCGCCCACCTTGCCGTCGACCTGAAACGGCAGCCCGTCTTTGCCGCCGGCATTGCTCAACCTGGCACTGGAGAAGCCGTTGCTCGATGCCGAATGATAGGTGGAACAGCCGGCGAGCGGCAGGCACAGCGACGCCAGCATAATGGCCAGCGCAAAATGCGTGCGGTTTGCGAGGATAGACATGCTTGGTCCTATGCTGCCGGTCTTTGGCGCTTCGCCGTGAATCGTGCCGATCTTATTCGCGCGTCCCGTGCGCTTGGTCAATCGGCAGCTTTATCAGCGACCCGGAACAGGATGGGAGCGCTGCGATTCTTTGATCATCGCTGCGCGCAGTTTTTGGCGTCCGTCGGCGCTGACTGTGCTCAGTTCATCCGCGAAGGCGTGCAGGGCTGTGGTCTGCTGCGTGTTGCGAAACGAGATGATTTGATCGAAGTCGGCCTGGATCGTCGCAGTATCGACCGGTTCGATCGCCAGAAGGGTTCGTATTTTGACATATTCGGCACGAACCGCATCGTCGCAGACTTTTTGCGAATCCGAGATTTTCTCGGAAGCCCGGGTGGCGATGGCGGCGTCGTCAAGCGACAAGGTTGGCATGATCTCGCGCTGCCAAGTGACCAGGGGCTGGCGCGGCGGCGACGGCATGTTCCAGACCCAGGCGCCCAGCAAACCAATCAACAAAAGATTGAGTGCGATCGACGCGGGTAGCCAGCCCAGTCTCGATCTATAAGGGGTCACGCCACGCGCGATGCTAAAAGAGGACATCGTCTGCGCTCGCGGTCATCATCAGTGAGCCGTTCGTATTGTCCGTTGAAGCATTTGACGGGTTGCCAATTACTAAGCCCACGGCAAAACCAATACCCGCAATTGTCACGGCGAGGGCCGCCCGCGGTACAGGCGCGAGGAGCAAAAAGCGAAGCCGCTGAATCAGGGTGGGGTGGGCTTCGCGCCGCACAATTTCCAGCAGCGCACGCTGCACGACCTTGTCGGCCTGAAACGGCGCGACCCGGGGGCGGCTGGAGCCGATCATGGCTTCGATATGTCGTAGCGTATCGAACGACACGCGGGCCTGCTGGGAATGCGCCAGCAGCTTTTTCGCTGAGCGCGCTGAGTCGGGCGGCCAATCGGCGAAATTCGATCCCAACCGGTCGAGCAATGTCTCGAATGTCTTGTCGTCCATTTATCGTTCCTCAAGCTCAGCGGCGACGGGGGCGAGCCACTCGCGCAAGCTGCGCCTAGCCCGAAACAACAGGCTCTCCATTGTGCCGACCGAAACGCGCATTGCTTCGGCAGCCTCCGCGCAACTCAGCCCTTGATCGTAACAAAGCGCGATGGCGACACGTTGACGTTCTGGTAGGCGCCGCATCGCCCGATCGATCTCTTGCCCGATCTCCCGCCCTGCCAGTTCGGCATGCGGGCTGGGAGCATTGTCGGAGGGTTCGTCGATCGAATCGATGGACTCGACGGTCTTACGGCGCAGCCGGCTGATCGCCTGATTTGTCACAATTCTGTAGAACCAGCTTGAAAAGCGGGCAGCCTCAGGGTTCCAGCGGTCGGCAAATACCCAAAGCCGGGTCAGGCTTTCCTGGACGATATCCTCGGCGTCGGCCGTATTTCGGACGATCCGTTGCGCCAGTCCCAAAGCCACCGTTGCATGTCGTTCCGCCAGCGCTTTGAAGGCGGTGCGGTCACGCTCGACGATGCGCGCCATCAGCGCGCGGTCCAGCGCGTCACCATTGAGCGATTCTGCCGAACTCGCAATTGAGGACCCGCGCGCGGACACCACTTGGCGTTCCCTGGTTGTCTTCGACAGTTTGTGTCCCAAATCGGCCACCAACGAACCGATCGAAGGCGGAACTCCTGCTGCCGGCAAAGGCAGCGTGAGGCACGCGGCCGGCGCCTGCGCGCCTGGCCACACGTTTAAGCCTCCAACCTCGATTGTAGCATAACCCCGTTCCGACACCACGTCGCTCCTACCCCGCCACGAAAATTTGCAGGCCTTCAAGAAGACATATTGCTGCGATTAAACTTCCGCCGACTTGTCTAGTCTCATAAGGCTTACGTTCGCATGCCGATAATCCCGCGCTCGTCGACAAAAATTTCGGAACGTTCACCGTCGGCAGCGTTTTCATCCAAATCTACAAGTAAACTGTTATGAGGTTCGAGGTTGAACGCCAAGAATATCGATAAGGGCGGAGAAAGCCGATGACTCAGGGGAAAACGGCTCCGATCGGTCACAAGATACTCGTTGTTGAGGACGAGGTTTTGATCTGTCTAATGCTGGAGGCCATCCTGTCCGATGCCGGATACGATGTTGTCCTTGTCAACTCGGTCCGTGAGGCGCTGGACGCCTTGGATGAAGGGGCGTTTGTCGCCGCGATCCTCGATCTCAATCTCAAAGGCGAGAAGGTCTATCCTGTCGCTGAAAAATTGATCGTGGCCGGTACGCCTTTTATCTTCTCGACCGGCGGTGGGCGCGAGGTCGACGGCTATCCTGACCGTCCCTGGATCGGAAAGCCGTTTCACGAACCCGAATTGGTGGCGGCCGTCGCCAAGCTGGTCGGCTAGACGCCTAAAGCCAGTCAGGTGACGGGAGGCCTTTGGATTTCAGAAACTCCGGATTGAACAGTTTCGACTGATAGCGCGATCCGCCGTCACACAAAATTGTTACGATTCGGTGCCCGGGTCCCAGTTCGCGGGCCACTTTGATGGCAGCCGCTACATTGATTCCGCTCGATCCGCCCAGAACAAGGCCTTCTTCCTTTATCAGGTTGAATATGATCGGCAGCGCCTCTTCGTCGGTGATCTGGACGGCGTCGTCGACGGGCGCCCCTTCCATGTTGGCGGTAACTCGACCTGTGCCGATCCCCTCGGTGATCGAGCTTCCTTCCATCTTCAGCTCGCCGGTCTTGAAATAGCTGTAAAGCGCGGACCCAAGCGGGTCGGCCAGGACGATTCTGACCCTCGGGTCGCGCTCTTTCAACGCCATTGCGACGCCTGCAAGCGTTCCGCCGGTGCCGGTCGCACAGGTAAAGGCATCGATCTTTCCGTCCGTATCCCGCCAGATTTCTGGGCCGGTCGTGTACCGATGGCCTTCGCGGTTCGCAACATTGTCGAACTGGTTGGCCCAGATCGCGCCGTTCGGTTCGGTCGCGGCGAGTTCGGTCGCAAGCCGATCCGACACATGCACGTAATTGCCGGGATTGGCGTATGGCACCGCAGGCACTAGTCTAAGCTCAGCTCCGACCAGTTTGATGAAGTCCTTCTTCTCCTGGCTTTGGGTATCCGGCATGACGATCACCGTGCGATAGCCGCACGCGTTGCCGACCAGCGCCAGTCCGATTCCGGTATTGCCCGCGGTCCCTTCGACGATCGTGCCGCCCGGTTTGATCAGCCCGCGGGCCTCGGCGTCTTGGATGATCGCGAGCGCCGCCCTGTCCTTCACCGATCCACCCGGATTGAGAAACTCGGCCTTGCCCAGGATCTCGCACCCGGTTTCCTCCGAGGCGCGTTTGAGGCGAATCAGCGGCGTATTGCCGATGCTGTCGAGGAAGCCTTTACGAAAAGTCATGGCTGGGGCGGCATCCGGTTAGTAAGTGGCCCTGGCGCAGCGAGATCGGCCGCGGCGAAGGCGAATTCAACAGGGGCGGCGATAATATCATCTCGACCGGATTAGGACAGACCGTCTGCGATTGCCGCTAGATCGCTCCAGTGTGACGTCGAATGGGCGGGCAGTTCAACCGGTGCGCTTGCGTCGGAGCGAAAATGGGCGCCGCGGCTTTCCTTGCGCCGTTCGGCCGCCAGCGCAATCAATAGGGCAGTGGCGACTGCGTCCTCGGCAACCGCGCCATCCGCTTCTGCGCGCAAAGCCGACAGTCGCGAAATCGCGCGCTGCAGGCCGGCTTCGTTGCGTACGACGCCGACATCCCGGTCCATCAGCTCCCGGATTGCCGGGATAATCAGGCCCTTGCCGGGTTCTATTGGAGCCTGCTCAGTGTTCGTCTTTGGCGTCGGGGCTGCCGATCCTGCGATATCCTCCGCGACCAGCCGCCCGCAGACGGCCGCTTCGAGAAGGGAATTGGATGCCAGCCGATTCGCGCCGTGCAGTCCGGTGCAGGCGACCTCGCCGCAGGCCCAGAGTCCCTCAACGCTGGTGCGGCCCGTCTCATCGACCTTCACGCCGCCCATATGATAGTGCGCCGCCGGCCGGACCGGGATCGGAGTGCGTTCCGGGTTCAGCCCATGATCTGCGAGGACGCGATTGATATTGGGAAATCTTGCCGCGAAGGCGCCGAGTGCGAAGTGCCGAACATCCAGCGCCGCGCTGCCGCCCTCCTTTGCCCATTGGGCAAATACCGCTCGGGCAACGACGTCGCGGGCCGCAAGGTCGCCGCCGGGTGTGTCGGCCATGAAACGGTTGCCTTGGGCATCGACCAGGACCGCGCCTTCGCCGCGCACCGCCTCGCTGATCAGCGGCATCGGGTCTGCGCCCACCGCCAGCGCGGTCGGATGGAATTGCATAAATTCAAGGTCGGCCAGAACAGCTCCGACCCTCGCCGCGAGTACGATGCCGGCGCCGCGCGCGCCTACCGGGTTTGTTGTCGAACGCCATAGTCCGCCAACCCCGCCGGTGGCCAGCACGACGAGGCCGGTCGGCAATAGCACCGTGGTTTTTCCGTGGCGAATGAGGACACCGCTGATCCTACCACCTGTCACAATCAGCCGTAGAGCCGCCGCGGTCAGGACTTCGACGGATGGCGTGACGAGAATTCTTGCGCCCAAAGCCTCGACGATCGCTCCGCCGGTGGCGTCACGCACATGCAGGATGCGGCGGCGCGAATGTGCGGCCTCAAGTCCCAGGGAGTATGCACCGCTCGCCGTCCGGTCGAATCGCGCGCCGAACCGTTCCAGCGCCTCGACCGTCGCCGGCCCTTCCTGGGCGATGCGCGCCGCGACGACGGGGTCGCTCAAGCCTGCGCCGGCGGCGATCGTGTCCTGTACCTGCAGCTGCGGCGAATCGTCGGATCCTACAGCGGCGGCAAGGCCGCCTTGCGCCCAACGGCTTGCGGCCTCGCGGCCGATCGGAACCGGGTCCAGCAGAACGACGGGACTGGGCGATAAGGTCAGGGCGGCGACGGCTCCGGCTACGCCGCCGCCGATAATGACCGGGCGACCCCAAAGGGCCTGCGGCGCAAGCTCAATCAGCGACACATGAATTCTCGCGGGTGGCGGGAGATGCTGGGTAAAGGTCCGCGGCTCAGTCGTAAAGTACAACCGAGCGGATCGATTCGCCGTGGTGCATTAAATCGAATGCATCGTTGATGCGCTCCAGCGGCATTGTATGGGTAATCAGGTCGTCGATATTGATCTTCCCGCTCATGTACCAGTCGACGATTTTCGGCACGTCGGTGCGGCCCTTTGCCCCGCCGAAGGCCGATCCTCTCCAGACCCGGCCCGTGACAAGCTGAAATGGCCGGGTTACGATTTCCTTCCCCGCGCCCGCGACGCCGATGATCACGCTCTCGCCCCAGCCCTTATGGCAGCATTCCAGCGCCTGACGCATCACATCAACATTGCCGATACATTCAAAGGAATAATCGACGCCGCCGTCGGTCAGGTCGGCAATCGCCTGGACGATGTTTGGAACGTCCTTCGGGTTCAGGAAATGGGTCATGCCGAATTTGCGGGCCAGCGTTTCGCGGGCCGGGTTTAGGTCGATACCGATGATGACATCGGCCCCGGCAATGCGTGCACCCTGCACGACATTAAGCCCGATGCCGCCAAGCCCGAATACCGCGACGGTCGAACCCGGAGTCACTTTCGCGGTGTTGATGACGGCGCCAATTCCGGTCGTGACCCCGCAGCCGATATAGCAAACCTTGTCGAACGGGGCGTCGGGCCGAATCTTCGCCACCGCGATCTCGGGCAGCACTGTGAAGTTTGAGAAGGTCGAGGTGCCCATGTAATGCAGCACCGGCTTGCCCTTATAGGAAAAGCGCGATGTCCCGTCGGGCATCAGTCCCTTGCCCTGCGTCGCGCGGATCGCCTGGCACAGGTTGGTTTTACCCGACAGGCAGAATTTACATTGCCGGCATTCCGGCGTGTAGAGCGGGATCACGATATCACCGGCCTTGACCGAGGTAACGCCCGGACCGACGTCACGAACTATGCCGGCGCCCTCATGCCCCAGGATCGCTGGAAACAGACCTTCGGGGTCAGCCCCGGACAGCGTGAAGGCATCGGTATGGCAGATGCCGGTCGCCTTTATTTCGACCAGGACCTCGCCGGCCTTCGGCCCTTCGAGGTCGACCGTCTCGATAACGAGCGGCTTGCCGGCTTCGAACGCCACCGCAGCCTGGGTTTTCAATCGAGCCTCCTCAAAGTCGAATTCGAAGAGGGAGATTAGCCGGGTCATGCGCCGCCCGCTAGCGCCTGACCTCAGCGCGGTTGGATTTCCGGCGTCGCAGGCTCAGTCGGCATCGGCGTTGCTTTGCCGGGGGTGGCTGCATTGATCGCGGGATCGATGTCCGGCGCTTGCTTGCTCATCTTCGGATCGATGTCGGGCGGCTTCACGACGCCGCCTTTCGGGTCGCCGGTCGGCCGTGCCTCGGGCGAGGCGGTCGGCGGATCCTTTGATGGCTCTTGGCCAGGTGCCGGCTGCACATAAGTCGCAGCAAGTATGGTAAAGACCGAAGCAGCGAGCCACCTTCGGCCTGTGCCGGGAAGTCCGACGGGCGAACCGATCCGGCGGATTTCAGTTTCCATGTTCCTACCGACGACAAATTACGCGTTTTGTGAAAACGCGTTCCAATCGCGGAGGGTTCCATAAGAGTTGCAAAACTTGTTCTACGCAAATATCAATCGGCCCGAAGCTGCGCCGCGTCGCTCCGTCATTGCGGGCTATCGAGTTTTTGTGCATATGTGCGATAAAGTGATGCAGCTAAGAAAAGAATTACGACCACAACAGGGGACTGCCGTTTGCGGCAATCAGCGCAAATCGGATGTATCTTAAACGACCCCATGCAAGGCTGATTGGGCTGTGCCACCCCTTTTCCTTTTTCCAGATGGCGATGATCGATGGATGATGGCGCTCGCGTAACACTGACCGATATCAACGACCCGGCCTATTTTCATAAGGTCGTGGATTGCCAGTGGGCCTGTCCGGCCCACACGCCGGTCCCGGAATATATCAGGCTGATAGCGGATGGGCGTTACAGCGACGCCTATATGATCAACTGGAAATCGAACGTCTTTCCGGGGATTCTCGGGCGCACATGCGACCGCCCGTGCGAGCCAGCGTGCCGTCGCGGCCGCGTGGAGAAGGAACCGGTAGCCATCTGCCGGCTAAAGCGCGTTGCCGCGGATTACAAAGACGACATCAAGGACCGGCTTCCGTCCAAAGGCGCCAGCAACGGCAAGCGAGTAGCTCTCGTTGGGGCCGGACCGGCGTCGTTGACGGTTGCGCGCGACCTGCTGCCGTTGGGCTACGAAATCGTGGTCTATGACGGCGACAATCGCGCCGGCGGCATGATCCGCAGCCAGATTCCGAAATTCCGCCTGCCGGAATCGATCATCGACGAAGAGGTCAATTACATCCTCGACATGGGCGCGGTGACGCGCCTTGGCGAGTATGTCGGCTCGATGACGGAACTTCTGAAGGAAAATTACGACGCTATTTTCGTCGGTTGCGGCGCGCCGCGCGGACGCGATCTCGACGTCCCGGGCCGTGAGGAAGCCAAAGCAAACATCCATATTGGCATCGACTGGCTGTCCAGCGTCTCGTTCGGCCACATCACGAAGATCGGCAAACGCGTCATCGTGCTGGGCGGCGGCAATACTGCTATGGATTGCTGCCGTTCGTCGCGTCGCCTGGGCGGCGACAGCGTGACCGTGATCGTGCGCAGCGGCTTTGAGGAAATGAAGGCTTCGCCCTGGGAAAAAGAAGACGCGATGCACGAGGATATTCCGATCCTCAACTATCATGTGCCCAAGACCGTCGAACACGACAACGGCAAGCTGAAAGGCATGTGGTTCGAGAAAGTGAAGGCCGAGGTCGACGCCAAGGGGCGCCGCAATCTCGTCCCGACAGGCGAGCCGGACGTTTTCATCGAGTGCGACGACGTTCTGGTCGCGATAGGTCAGGAAAACGCCTTCCCCTGGATCGAACGCGATGCCGGCATCGAATTCGACCGCTGGGGTCTGCCGATCATCGGCGAAAAGACCCTGCAATCCACGACGCTGCCGAAAGTGTTCTTCGGCGGCGATGCGGCGTTCGGGCCGAAAAACATCATTTGGGCCGTGGCCCATGGTCACGACGCCGCGATCTCGATCGATAAGTTTTGCCAGTCGCAGGATGTCGCTGATCGGCCTCCGCCGCTCTTCAATCTCGTCAGCCAGAAGATGGGTATTCACGAGTGGTCCTATGACAACGAGGTCTCGAACGACCTGCGTTATCGAGTCCCGCTGCGCGAAAAGGCGATCGCGCTGAGGGACATCAAGATGGAGGTCGAGCTTGGCTTCGACCCCGTGTTGGCCTTCCAGGAAGCCGAACGCTGTTTGAACTGCGATATCGAAACGGTCTTCACGCCTAAGCTGTGCATCGAATGCGATGCCTGCGTCGATATCTGCCCCGTCGATTGCATTACCTTCGCGCCGCCGGGCGATGAGGAGGATCTGCGCACGCGTCTGATGGCGCCGGCGCCGAATCTGACGCAGGATCTTTATATTGCCGACGGGCTGAAAACCGGCCGTTACATGGTCAAGGACGAAGACGTCTGTCTGCATTGCGGCATGTGCGCCGAACGGTGCCCGACGGGCGCCTGGGATATGCAGAAATTCTTCCTCGAGATGGCGCACGCAGACACAGGGCACGCATGTCACCGATAAGCGCGACGAACGATTTCGTCATCAAATTCGCAAACGTAAACGGGTCTGGGTCGGCTAGCGCCAACCAGCTGTTCGGCAAGTCGATCATTCGCATGGGCGTGCCTGTCGCGCCCCGCAATATCTTCCCGTCGAATATTCAGGGCCTGCCGACCTGGTATGAGATACGCGTGTCTGAGGCCGGTTATCTCGGCGCCCGAGCCGGCGTCGATTTCATGGTCGCGATGAACCCGCAAACCTGGACCCAGGACGTCGCCTCCATTCTGCCAGGCGGCTACCTGTTCTATGATTCATCTAAGCCGATGCCCAAATCGAAATTCCGCGAGGACATAAACGTCATCGGCGTGCCGCTGACCGAGATGTGCAACCGCGAATATACCGACGCGCGCCAGCGGCAGCTGTTCAAGAACATCATCTATGTCGGCGCGCTCTCCGCTCTCCTCGACATCGAGGTCGAGGTGTTGGAGACGCTGATCGGCGAACAGTTCAAGGGCAAGGACAAGCTGATCCAGCCGAATATCCATGCACTGCATATGGGCCGGGATTATGCGTTGAACAATTTGAAGTGCCCGATCGGTTTGCGGGTTCGCCGCGCGAATGCGGTTGGCGACCGGATTTCGATCGAAGGCAATGCCGCTGCCGGGCTTGGCGCCGTCTATGGCGGGGCCACGGTCTGCGCCTGGTACCCGATTACGCCGTCGACTTCTCTCGCCGAAGCCTTCACCAAATATTGCACGAAATTCCGCGTCGACCCCGAAACCGGGGAAAATAAATTCGCCATCGTCCAGGCCGAAGACGAATTGGCCTCGATCGGCATGGTGATCGGCGCGGCCTGGAACGGTTCGCGCGCCTTCACCGCGACCTCCGGCCCAGGCATCTCGCTGATGCAGGAATTTTTGGGTCTGGCCTATTTCGCCGAGGTTCCTGCCGTGATTTTCGACGTTCAGCGCACCGGCCCCTCGACCGGCATGCCGACGCGCTCGCAGCAATGCGATGTGCTGTCCTGCGCCTATGCCAGCCACGGCGACACCAAGCATGTGCTGCTGTTCCCCGAGGACCCGCATGAGTGCTTCACCATGGGTGCCCAGTCGTTCGACCTTGCCGACCGGCTGCAGACGCCCATCTTCGTCCTGCTCGATCTCGACATCGGAATGAACGAACGGCTCTGCGCGCCGCTGGAATGGGACGATTCTCGCCTCTATGACCGAGGCAAGATCATGACCTATGAGGCGCTGGAGGCAGGCAAGGATTTCGGACGCTACCTCGATGTCGACGGCGACGGCATTCCCTACCGCACCTATCCCGGCACGCACCCCAAGCGCGGCTCGTTCTTCACGCGCGGGTCGTCGAAAGACCGTTACGCGAAATATACCGAGGAAGCGACCGCCTATAAGGACAATATGGACCGGCTGCTGCGCAAATTCGAAACGGCGAAGGGCCTGGTGCCGCGTCCGATCGAGACCAAGGCCAAGGTCGCGACCCGCATCGGTGCTCTCTATTACGGCTCAACCAGCCCGGCGATGCGCGAGGCGGCCGAGCTTCTGGCTGCCGACGGCATGCCGATTGACATCATGCGGGTGCGCGGCTTCCCCTTCCATCAGGACGTCGTCGATTTCATCAATGCCCATGACGAGGTCTTCATCGTCGAGCAGAATCGCGATGCGCAGCTGCGCACGCTGGTGGTTAACGAATGCAGCATCGATCCCGCCCGGCTGGTTCCGGTGCTGCATTATGACGGCACGCCGATCACTGCGACCTTCATTTCGGAGGGGATCGCTATGCGTCTCAATCCCCCGGTTCAACAGCGCCTGAAAGAGGCCGTGGCATGACCTATCTTGCAAAGCCGAAGCTTCATCATCCCAGCCTCCAGCCCAACCAGTTGGGCTTCACGCGCCGCGATTACGAAGGTGCGATCTCGACGTTGTGCGCCGGTTGCGGCCATGATTCGATCAGCGCCGCTCTGATCCAGGCCTGCTATCAACTCGACCTGCCGCCGCACCGCATTGCCAAGCTATCGGGCATCGGCTGTTCGTCGAAGACACCGACCTATTTTCTGGGCGCCAGCCACGGCTTCAACTCGGTCCATGGGCGCATGCCTTCGGTGCTGACCGGGGCCAATCTGGCAAACCGCGACCTGATCTATCTCGGCGTTTCGGGCGACGGCGATTCCGCCTCAATCGGTTTGGGCCAGTTCGCCCATCTGATGCGCCGCGGCGTCAACATGACCTATATCGTCGAGAATAACGGCGTCTACGGTCTGACCAAGGGCCAGTTCTCGGCCACGTCGGATCGCGGTTCGAAAAGCAAAAAAGGCGCCATCAACGCCGATGAGGCGATCGACATGGCGGCGCTGGCGCTTCAGCTCGGCGCGACCTTTGTCGCGCGCAGCTTCTCGGGCGACAAAACCCAGTTGGTGCCGCTGATCGAGGCTGCCCTGTCACATCAGGGCACGGCCTTCATCGATTGCATCAGCCCCTGCGTGGCCTTCAACAACCATGTGGGCTCGACCAAAAGCTTCGATTACGTGCGCGAGCATAACGAGGCGGTGAATTTCCTCGACGTCATCACGCCGCGTGCCGAAATCACGACCGAGTATGACGAAGGCGCGGTTCAGGAAGTGACCCAGCATGACGGCAGCGTGCTGCGCCTGCGCAAGCTGGCCGGAGACTATGACGTCAACGACCGCATCGCCGCGATGCGCTTCCTGGCCGAACATCACGCTCAGGGTGAAATCGTGACCGGCCTGCTGTTCGTCGATCCCGAACCGGAAGATCTGCACGTCCATATCAAGACCGTGCCGACCCCGCTCAAGGAACTGAATGAAACGGCACTGTGCCCGGGTTCAGCTGCCTTGGCGAAGCTGAACGCGTCGTTGAGGTAAAGGGCACGAATTTCCTGCAATCGGGATGCTGAACCATGATCAGCAATCGCAATGAGGCTCTACTGCGGCAGGAGTTCAAGCGTCGGTACCTGACCGAGTTCTCCCATTATGTCGGTGGGTTGATGGAGGAAAGCAGCGGTCATTCCGCCAATTTCCTCTTTCTCTTCCTGACCCTGTTCATCGGGCCGCTCAGCCTTCCTGTCGCCGGTCTTTTGGGCATCGGCGTCTCGGCACGGTATGCGCAGGTCCAAGCCGGAGTGAAGGCAGCCTTGTCCGATGCGGCTCAGCAGGTTGCTGCCGAACTACAGAGCGAGAATAGCGCCGGCCTGCCCCAAGTCGAAGGCTGGCTGGACAGTCATATCGAAGATCTGCCTGCATATCTCGACAAGCTCGACCGCGTCGAAGATGAACGCAGGGCCGCCAAAACTCTGATCGAGCAGGTGAACCGCCTGGGGTCTGCCGATGGTCTATCGCCTGCTGACCGCACGCTGCTGAAGCGCCACGGGGTCAGGAAATTCAAGCCGCCCATCTATGCCCCCTATCCCCTGGCGCCGCGATGCGAATTGGGCAATTGGCATTTTTCTCAACTGGACCGGGCTTTGTGGCGCGATATTTCCAAGACGGCCGGTGGGCGCGGGCGGATGATCCGGCGGATATTGAGGATGGCCCGTCCCTAGCGCGGGGCGGCCGCATGTTCGCTTTAGCTTCCCAGTGGTAGAATCTTTTCATGAAACCGAATTCATCTGGGTACCTGCGCGCTGCGCGGTCGGCCGAACGGCTGCATGTTTGGCTGCTCCAGTCGGCTCTGCCGCTTTGGATTGATCGCGGCTTCGATGAAGATACCGGCGGCTTCCACGAGCGGCTGGATTTCGACGCGCATCCGATCCGCGCCGTCCCCCGGCGCCTGACCGTCCAGGCGCGGCAGATCTTCGTTTATGCCCGTGCGATCATGCTTGGCTGGTGCAGCGACCGTGCGCGCGTGGCCGGAGCATTCGATGCGATGATCGAACGCTATCACAAGGTCGACGGCAATGGCGGATTCGTCTTCTCGATAGACGCGTCAGGCCGGGTGCTGGACGATATGCGCGATCTTTACGCCCATTCGTTCTTTCTCCTGGCTGCCGCAGCCTATTTTCAATTGTCCGGTGATTCCCAGGTCATCGCACTGGCCGATGAGACGCTCGCCTATATCGACGCGACAATGTCAGCGCCCTGCGGCGGGTATTTCGACTGCGCTCCCAATCCCCCGAGCCAACTGCGTCAAAACCCGCATATGCACCTGTTCGAGGCTCTGCTGGCGCTCTACGAGGTCACCGGAACACCCGCTTACTTGGAACGCGCATCGGTAATCTTCGATCAATTCACGACGCGGCTTTTCCAGCCGGAAACGGGGACGATCCCCGAATATTTCGACAGCGACTGGTCGCCGGTCGGCGGTGCGCAAGCAGTGTGGGAGCCTGGGCACCATATGGAGTGGAGTTGGCTGCTTTCCGAATATGAGACCCTGAGCGGTGTGGGGACGTCGCCGCTGGCAGACAGGCTGCTGGAGACTGCCTATCGCCACGGCGTTTTCCCACCTGCTCTCATCGTCGATGAGGTGCGTGGCGATGGCACGGTCATGAAGAAAAGCTGCCGCGCCTGGCCGCTGACCGAGGCGGCAAAGGCTCAGGCGGTACGCGTGGAGTTGGGCGACATGGTCGCGGCCGAACCGTTGGCGGACGCGTTGGATTGTCTCCAGGACCGCCATCTTTCGGGCATAGCGCCGGGCCTTTGGTCGGATCATTTCAGTGCGGACGGAAAACTGATCCCGGATTATGTGCCGGCCAGCACGCTCTATCACATCGCCATGAGCGTCTTTGTGACCGACGGTGCGTTGGGTCACGCCCGAGACCAGGTTTAGCCAGGCGGCGGCTTAGCCCTGAATCAGTCTCGGCCGGGATTCCAACGTCGCCAGCAGGTCGGATAGGGAGTGATTGCTGTCCAGCCGCTCGGGGCCGGCGAACAGAGCATATTCAGGAGAATCATCCGCCGGCTGTTTTACGATGGCGAACAGCGGGCTTTCCTGGGTGCGGCGGAAAATCGAAAAGATCGCCTTGCCGTCACGATTGTCGATCGCATAATCCCGCCATTCGCCGTCCGCCACCCTTCGGCCATAGACCGATAGCATCTGGGACAGTTCCGTCCGCGTAAACGCGGTAGGGGGGATTGGCCGATGGCGCGGCTCGAAAGGATGCAGCGTTGCCATCGGCGCTTGCCTCTTAGGCGGCCTTGGTTTTGCCCGACACGATTTCTTCCTGCACGTTCCGGGGAACCGGCTCGTAGTGCGAGAATTCCATCGTGTAGGACGCGCGGCCCGACGTCATGCCGCGCAACTGGCCGATATAGCCGAACATCTCGGACAGCGGGACGCTGGCCTCGACGGCGATCGCGCCGCCGCGTTCCAACTGGCCCACGATCTGTCCGCGGCGACGATTGATGTCGCCGATGACGTCACCCAGATGGTCGTCAGGCGTCACGACTTCGACCTTCATAACCGGCTCGAGAATGATCGGACCGGCCAGTTTCAAGGCTTCGCGGAAGCAGGCGCGGGCCGCGATTTCGAAGGTGAGCGCGTTCGAATCCACGTCATGATACTTGCCGTCGATCAGCTCCGCGCTGAAATCCACCGTCGGATAGCCGGCAAGCACGCCGTCTTCCTTCTGAACCTTCAGGCCTTTTTCGACCGAAGGAATGAATTCGCGCGGAATGGCGCCGCCGACGATATGGTCGATGAACTCAAACCCCTCGCCGCGCTCGCGCGGTTTGAAGATGATCTTCACCTCGGCATACTGGCCCGAACCGCCGGTCTGCTTCTTATGGGTGTAGACATATTCGATCGGCTTGGTGAAGGTTTCGCGATAGGCGACCTGCGGCCGGCCCATATTGCCTTCGACACCGAATTCGGTGCGCATGCGGTCCAGCGTGACTTCCAGATGCAACTCGCCCATCCCGCGCAGAATGGTCTGGCCGGTGTCGCGGTCGGTTTCCAGATGCAGGGAAGGATCCGCGCGAACCATCTTGCCCAGGGCCGCGCTGAACTTTTCCTGTTCTGCCTTCGATTTTGCTTCGACCGAAACCGAGATGACCGGGTCGGGGAAGCGCATGCGCTCCAGGATCACCGGCGCGGCGGCGTCGCACAACGTGTCGCCGGTATCTGTCTCGGCCAGCGAGACGAAGGCGATGATGTCGCCGGCGCGGGCTTCTTCGATCGGGTTGGCTTCCTTGGCGAACATCTCGACCATGCGGCCGATCTTCTCGCGCTTGCCGCGGGTCGAATTGACTACCGACATGCCCTTGGTCACGACGCCGGAATAGACGCGGCAGAAGGTCAGCGCGCCATAGGTGTCGTTGATGACCTTGAAGGCCAGGGCGGAGAAGGGCTCGGCGTCTGAGCAGATACGCTCGCCGGTCGGGTTGCCGTCGGCGTCGACGGTCTTGATCGCTTCGACGTCGGTCGGGGCCGGCAGATAGTCGACGACCGCGTCCAGCAACTGCTGCACGCCCTTGTTCTTATAGCTCGACCCGCACAGCACCGGCGAAAAGGCGCCGACCAACGTGCCCTTGCGAATGCATTTACGCAGGACATCGGTCGACGGCGCTTCGCCGCTGTCGAGGAATTCCATCATCGCCTCGTCGTCCTGCTCGACAGCCATGTCGACCAGGGCGGCGCGATATTCGGCGATCTGGGTCAGGATCTCGCGGTCTTCCGCCACGGTGATCTTCAGCTTGTCGGCGATATCGTCGCTGATATCCCAGACTTCCCATTGGGTGTCCTTGTCGTCCGAGAACCAGACGAGCGCCTTCATCTCGACCAGATCGACCATGCCGCGGAAATTATCTTCAGAGCCGATCGGCAGCTGCAGAACCAGCGGGGTCGCGCCCAGGCGGTTTTTGATCATCTCGACGCAACGGCGAAAATTGGCGCCGCTGCGGTCCATCTTGTTGACGTAGCAAAAGCGCGGAACGTTGTAATTGTCGGCCAGGCGCCAGTTGGTTTCCGACTGGGGCTCGACGCCCGCCACGCCGTCGAACACGACGATCGCGCCGTCCAGAACGCGCAAACTGCGGTTCACTTCGATGGTGAAATCGACGTGTCCGGGCGTGTCGATGATATTGATCTTCTTTTCGCGCCAGAAGGTCGAAACGGCGGCCGACTGAATCGTGATGCCGCGCTTCTGTTCCTGCTCCAGGTAATCCGTCGTCGTGGAGGTCTTCAGATCCTTGGTGTCATGGATATCGATGATCGTGTGCTTGCGGCCCGTATAATACAGGATGCGCTCGGTCGTGGTGGTCTTGCCGGCATCGACATGGGCGATGATTCCGATGTTGCGGACGTCGGCGAGAGGGGTAGTACGGGCCATGAAGCAACCTCATAACAGCCGGTCCGTTCCGGGACCGTAGTACGACAAAGGGCGCGCCGAAATCCGACGCGCCCGGGACAGGGATTACTGGGCGACGTTTTCGATGGTCGCCGATGCCGAGCCTTATACAGACCATCGATCCGAAAAGCAAAATCTCGCGTGCGATATCTGGCCTGCGTTTAGCGCAGTTTCAAGATGGCACGACCCTGTCCGTTCAGGGGTGCGGAAGCCTCTCGGGCTCAGTAGGCGGCCTCGATATCCGTTCTTCTGAAGTCGCCGCCCTTGAACAGCAGTTTTGCGCGGTTCGCCTTCGCACAGGCATAAGCGTAACAGTCCCCCATGTTCAGGGCCGCGGGATGGCGCCCTTTGCCGAACTGGGCATAGGCATCCGCGGCGATCTCGAATTCCGCCTCGCCGATGCCGACGAAACGGAAATCGGCAGCGTCCAGAAAGCGGCCGACATGCGTCCGTGCCGAGGGCACTGAGAAAGCGTAACTACGGCATAGGCCGGCAACCGTCTCCCACACTGACAGGGCCGAACACAGACGGATCGGGTCCACCTCCAAATGATCGGCCAAAGCCGTTGCATCCGGCTCGCTCGTGACGATGGCGATCAGGGCAGAGGCATCCACGAAGATCACAAATCACCGGACAGATCGTCGAAGAACGCCTTGTCGGCTGTGTTGCCGGTCGGCGGCGGCAATTTATGGGCCGCACGCAATGCTGCAAAGCGCTCGCGCAGCGGAACAGCGGCGGATATTCTATTCAATTCCGCCTGGACCGCCTCTTTGACCGCGTCCTGTTTCGTCAAGCCGCGCAATTTGGCAAGCTGCCCGACCAGTTCAGCAGTCGCGTCGTCCTTTATATAAAGAGGCATGTCATTCTCATGGATATTCGAATATCAGAATCTGGATATCCGTATATCTAGGGCTGCTCGGGTTCAAATGCAATGCGCTTCACAATCATAAC
>PLTD01000021.1 GCA_003165335.1 Rhodospirillales bacterium
CCGTTTATGGACGGAAACTAGCTAGTGATCGCTTACCGGAAATCCCGTGACTTCGGCACCACGCCGCCGCCGCGTCCGCTAACAGGCCGGTTGGAGCCGCCCGTTTTGGCTTCGTCAGCGCGGGACAGCATGTCGGCATAGGGGCGGGCGGGGTCGCCGAGCGCGTGCAGATGGGCCGACATGTCGGTCATGTCCTTGGCGATCACATGGATCACATGGCCGCTTTCGTCGCGCTGAACCAGGCCGGTGACGCAGAGCAGCTGGCTGCCCAGCACCTCGCGGCGGAACTGCTGAAACATCGCGGGCCAGACGACGATATTGGCGACGCCGGTTTCATCCTCCAGCGTCATGAAGATCACGCCGCTGGCGGTGCCCGGCTGCTGGCGGATCAGGACGATGCCCGCCACCCGCGCCTTGGCGCCGTCGCGCATCTGCCCCAGCCGCGCGCTGGGCACGATGCCCTGGGTCCCCAGCATATCGCGCAGCAAGGCCACCGGATGGCATTTGAGCGACAGGCGCAGATGCCGGTAATCCTCCGTCACCTCCTGCCCCAGCGACATGGCGGGGAGCGTCACGGCGGGTTCCGCGGCCTGCGCCCTGTCGGCGGCGGCGAAGAGCGGCAGCGGCCGCACACCCAGCCCCTTGGCCGCCCACAAGGCGCCCCGCCTATTCAGCGCGACCGACCGCCAGGCATCGCCTTTGGCCAAGGTTTCCAGCGCCCGCGCACCCAAGCCCGCGCGCAGCCAGACTGAGCGTAGAGTCGCGAAATCTCCTTGTTTGCGGGCGGCGACCAGGGCCTTGGCGTCTTCTTCCCTGAAGCCCTTGAGCTGGCGGAATCCGAGACGCAGAGCGAAGGTCTTTTCCGCAACTGTCTCCAGCGTGCAATCCCAGTCACTGTGCATCACATCGACCGGACGCACCTCGACGCCGTGTTCCTTGGCGTCGCGGACCAGTTGGGCGGGAGCGTAAAAGCCCAGGGGCTGGCTGTTCAGGATGGCGCAGGCGAACACGTCGGAGTAATGGCATTTGAGCCATGACGAGGCATAGACCAGCAAGGCAAAGCTGGCGGCGTGGCTTTCGGGGAAACCGTAATCGCCGAAGCCTTCGATCTGACGAAAGCAGCGCTCGGCAAAATCCCGCTCATACTCATTATTCACCATGCCTTCGATGAAGCGTTCCTTCAGCGTGCCGATGGTGCCGGTATGGCGGAAGGTGGCCATCGCGCGGCGAAGCCTGTCGGCCTCACCCGGGGTGAATTTGGCGGCCACGATGGCGATTTCCATCGCCTGTTCCTGGAACAAAGGCACGCCGCAGGTGCGCGCCAGAACCTCGCGCAATTCCTCCTTGGGATAGATGGGTTTTTCCTTTCCCGATCGCCGCGCCAGATAGGGGTGCACCATATCGCCCTGGATCGGGCCGGGCCGCACGATGGCGACCTCGATCACCAGGTCGTAAAATTCGCGGGGACGGAGTCTCGGCAGCATTGTCATCTGCGCCCGGCTTTCCACCTGGAAGACGCCGACCGAATCCGCCCGGCACAGCATGTCATAAACCGCCGGATCCTCATCCATATCGTAGAGATGCCGTTCAACCCCGTAATGGGTTTTCAGCAGCTCGAAACCCTTGCGCAGGCAGGTCAGCATGCCCAGCGCCAGAACGTCGATCTTCAGCATTTTCAGCGTATCGAGATCGTCCTTGTCCCACTCGATCACCGTGCGCTTGTCCATCGCCGCATTCTCGATCGGCACCACCTCAGACAGCTTGCCGCGGGTAATGACGAAACCGCCGGTATGCTGCGACAGGTGGCGGGGGAAACCCATCAGCTGCCGCGCCAATATCAGGGCGTGGCGCAGATTGGGTTCGCCCGGGTCGAGCCCGGCCTCGCGGATATAATCCTCGTTGATCCCTTCCCGCCCCCAGCCCCATAGAGTCTTGGACAGGATGCCGATGACGTCGGCGGACAGGCCCAGCGCCTTGCCGACATCGCGGATCGCGCTCTTGGGCCGATAGGTAACCAGCGTGGCGACGATGCCGGCGCGCTCGCGGCCGTATTTGTTGAAGATATACTGCATCACCTCCTCGCGCCGCTCATGCTCGAAATCGACGTCGATGTCGGGCGGCTCGCGGCGTTCCTCGGACAGGAAGCGTTCGAACAGCAGCGCAGTCGTGTCGGGATTGACCGCAGTGATGCCCAGCACATAGCAGACGGCGGAATTGGCGGCCGATCCGCGCCCCTGACACAGAATGTCCCTGCCCCGCGCGAAATTCACGATATCGTGGACGGTCAGGAAATAGCGCGCGTAATCCAGCTTTTCGATCAGCGCCAATTCCTTTTCCAGCAGGGCCTCAACCTTGGGCGGAGCGCCACTGGGATAGCGGTCGGGCGTGTGCAGCCGGACCAGCCGGGCAAGCTCCTCCTGCGGCGTACGGCCTTCCGGCACCGGTTCTGCGGGATATTCGTATTTGAGCTCGTCCAGCGAAAATCTGCATTCCTCCAATATTTCCAGCGTCCGGGCGACGGCGTCGGGCCGGCGGCGGTACAGGCGGGCCATTTCCTGCGGTGATTTCAGATGGCGCTCGGCATTGGCGTTCAGCCGGAACCCGGCCTCGGCGATCGTGCAGCCCTCGCGGATGCAGGTCAGCACATCCTGTAAGGGACGGCGCGCGGCGACATGGGCATGGACATCGTTGGTGGCGACCAGCGGCACGCCCGCCGCCTCAGCCAAGCCACCCAGCAGGGCCAAGCGCTTGGCGTCGTCGCCGCGATAGAGATGATGAGCGGCCAGATGAAGCGATGTTCCGAACCGCCGTTTCAGCATCTTCAGATGTTCGGCGAAAGGCGCGTCCGGCTGCTCGACCGGCAGCGCCACCAAACGCTGCCCGTCGCCATAGGCGAACAGATCGTCCAGCGTCAGGCTGCAGCTGCCTTTTTCCGACCGCATCTTGCCGTCGGTCAGCATCTGCGACAGCCGACCATAGGCGGCGCGATTCTCAGGAAAGCACAGCAGACTGGGCGCATCGGTGAAATCGAGCCGCGCCCCGATGACGAGACGCAAGCCCACCTCCTTCGCCGCCTGATGAGCGCGCACGACACCGGCCAGCGTATTGCGGTCGGCGATGGCAATCCCCGACAATCCGAGTTCGGCCGCCCTTTCCACCAGATCCTTCGGGCTCGATGCGCCGCGCAGGAAGCTGAAATGGCTGGTGACCTGCAATTCGGCATAGTTTGCATGTGACGTGGGAGCCGTCATGGAAAGAACCCATGCAGGAACCAGCGTGGCGGCTCGACCGCGCCGTAGAGGCCTTCGCGGTAAAGCCAGAAGCGCCGACCGGCGGCATCCTCGACCCGATAATAGTCTCGCGCCCTGCCCTGCTGCCCCGGCAGCCACCATTCCGGGCCGATCCGCTCAGGCCCGTCGGCAAAGGCGACCCGGTGAAGATTACGCCGCCAGCGGAACGTCAAGGGTGGATCGTCCGGCACCGGCGCAATCGCCTCGATCGGCTCAGGAATGGGAAGCAGGCTAAGCGGGCGGGCTGATCGCCCCTGTTTATAAAACGCCTCCGCCATTGAGAGGGATGCGCTTTTACGGTGCTTACGGGGAGAAGAATCCTCTACCGAAGCAGGCTTCTGCCGCTCCGCCCGTTCCGGCATATGGCTTTCGATCGGAATCAATTGGACGACCCGGTGTGAGCCCAAGCGGTTTTGCAGGCGGTCGATCAGGGCGGCGAGCGCGGCGGGATCGGCTTGGCCGGCGGAGGAGAAGGCGCTTTGCCGGGACAGCAGCGGTTCGGTTTCGCTCGCCCGCAGCACCATCGCCTCGATGCCGAAGCCGGGCGCAACCGTTCCCAGACGTTCGGCGAAGAGGCGCAGAATATGATCGGGGCTGTGGGTCGGGCTGCTGGTGCCGATAGCGATATGCTGGACCCCGCCGTCGACGCGGTAGAAGCCCAATTCCAGACGCCGCGCGCCCTGCCCCTTGAGGGACATCCCGGCGCATAGATGGCCGACCAGCCGGTGCGCCGCCGCGTCGATATCTTCCCACCGGCCGATCGCCTCGGGGAAGATCATACGGCTGATCAAGGGTTCGGCCACAGGCCGGGGCGTGATCGGCTCTGCCAGCCGGCCGAACAGCCTGTCCAGACGCTCGAGCACCGCCTCACCCAGGCGCTGGCTGAGTGGGCCACGCGGCAAGGCAGCGACTGCGCCCACGCTGGCTAGACCCAGCACCGCAAGCGTATCGAGACTGGCGACGTCGAGGCGCAAGGCAGCGACCGGCAGAGACAGCAGAAGGTCAGTTTGCCCGGTTTCCAGAACCGGCGGCCGGTTCCTGCCCCTATAGCGTGCCCATCCCCAGGCGGCGGCCGGCGTATCGGCGACCGCCCCCCGCGCCGCGAAGCCGAACCCCCGCAAACGCCGTTCCATATCCCTCAGCATTGCAGCCTCGCCGCCGAACAGATGGGCGCAGCCGGTGATGTCGAGACGGATGCCATCCGCCCCATCCACCGCGCACCAGGGACCATAGCGGGTGCACCAATCGGCTAAGGCGGCCAGAGCTTTGGCGTCGTCCTGCGGCGCGGCATCGGCGACGTTGAGACCGGGGACAAGCGCCCGCGCATCTGCCAACGGCATACCGGCGGAAAGCCCCAACCGGGCTGCCGCGCCGTCCACGGCGGTCAGCCGGATACCGCCCTGCCCCGAGCCCGTGAGAACCAAAGGGCCGAGGCAGGCATCAACCTGTCGCCGCCAGCGGTCGGTCGGCCATCTGGGTAACCACAGACAAAGAAAGCGCCGCATCGTCCCACTCCACCATCCAGTCTTGCGGCCGGCCGCCGCCTCGGCAGCGCCACAGTTCGAGTTTCCAGCAGGGCCGCCCCGGCCCGCCCGCCTCAGGCAGGCTGGGTATGGAGGCGACAAACCAGCGGGTGAGTGCCGATGACGGAACAATCTGCCTGCCCGATTGCAGCAGTAAGATCAGCCCATCCCCCGCCTCGGCCGCCAGTTGCAACCGGCGGCCGGCGGTGAGGTCGGGCGTCACCCCCTCGGCGACCACGGCGGCCAGACCCTTGGTCCGTGCGCCCTCCTCCATCGCCCACAGTAGATCGGCGGGTTTTGCCGCCTCAACCATGATCAACCGGGCGGGCTCAATCCCCAGTTCGGCGATCCCGGGGCCATAGGGGTCGCCCGCATCGAGCGCGACCCGGCGCGGCCGGCACCACAAGATCGGCCCGCGTGATGGACGACGGCCGATCAGGGCGGCGACGAAACCGGCCCCGGCGGCGTCTGCGGCGGACATGGCAATTTCATGCAGGCCGCGCGGCAACCCGCCCCAGGGCAGGGCAGCATCGATCTCAACCGCGCCCGTGCCCGAGCATGGCCGGGTTTCGACCTCTGTCGTGAGGCCGCCGCGGATCAAGGCTGCGGCTCGAGCAATGCGCTCAGCCGGTAGAGAATTAATGTGCGATTGCATGGCATCTATGTTCGGTATTTGTTCTTATTGATTCCCGAACATGAACAGAGAGTCAACAGGTGGAGTCGAATCAGCCTTGATCTATCCGCTCTTAAATTCGGCGGCTAAACGGCCGACACCGATTTCATCCCTATGCAATAAAAGCGGGACAGGCTTCTGCATCCTGGGCAACAGAGTAACAAAAGATCACCAAAAGCCTTCCCAGGGTTTGAAAAAAGAAGAACGGGAATGATTCGTGATAATTTTTTGCAATGCACCTAACTTATAGATGATAAGGGCATTTTTCTTTGGATTTCTGCGGTTCTTCGCCTTGTCAATCATTCGCAGTTGCGATAGCCTGACTTCCGATATGGCATCTTCCCCGCCATATCCGACGCCTTTTGAGGCGTTTCCTCCCTAAACTCGGGCCGCCACTGAGCGGCCCGTTTTTTTTGCCCGAGTTCAGGGGCCGGACAGGGAACCGGCCATCTTTCAGGCGTCTCCATTTCTCCAGTCGCTTAAACCTTCGCGCTCGTTGAGCGCAATAAACGACGGTAAGGCGCGAAGCCGTTCGATATAGGGCCCAAGATGAGGCCAGGTCGTTGCCGGCCGGGGCATGTTACGAGACCATCGCATCAGCATGACAGCCAAAAGATCGGCAGTGGTCAGGTGCGTTCCGACGAGATAACGGCGACTATCGGACAGCCGATTATCCAGCCGATCCCAGGCGCCTTCGATCCGCCGCCGGGCCAAGGCCCGAACCGCGTCGGCGCCGGATGGATCGCCATCGCTGTCGGCATAGAACCAATCGCGCATGGCGGGCAGCAACGTATTGGCCAGAAAAACCATCTTCTCCAGCCAATCCGCGCGATCCGGTGCACCCGGTGCGGGGGCCAGACCGGCCTCAGGGTGACGCTCCGTCAAAAGCATCAGAAGAGCGGCGGATTCACTATGCGGAACGCCGTCGATCACCAGCGTGGGAACCCTGCCGGCGGGGTTCAGGCGCAGATAGTCCGGGGTGTGCTGCATTCCGGCCTCGAAATCGACGAGGCGGGTCTCGAACGGGACACCCAACTCGATCAGCATCCAATGCACGCACATGCTGGCCGTGCCAGGTGAATAATAAAGGATATAGTTCATCGAAGCCCATGTGGCCGGGTAGATGCTTTCTTAGCTCAACCCGACGACCGGCACCGACGCGCCATGAATGGCCCGGGCCTTGTCCGACGCCAGGAACAGGATCACATCGGCCAGCGCGGCGGGGGAAACCCAGCGGGCCGGGTCGGCATCCGGCATATCGGCACGATTGGCCGGGCTGTCGATGATGCTGGGCATGACGCAATTGACGTTGATACCCTTTTCCCGCAATTCCGCGCTGAGACTCTCGGTCAGGCGGTGGACGACGCTTTTGGAAGCCGAATAGGCGCCCATATTGCCCTTGCCGGTCACACCGCCCATCGCCCCGATATTGACGATCTTGCCGAAACCTGCGGCCAGCATGCCCGGTACGACGGCACGCACCACATTCAGGACAGAGCCGGCATTCAAATCCATCAGACCGTTCCAGAATTCATCGGTCGTTTCATGAATGGCCGGCCCCATATTGAAGCCACCGGCGATGTTACAAACGATCTGGACCCCGCCGAATTTCGATTTGGCCTTGCCGACTGCAGCCTCAATCGCCGCGCGGTCCGCCAGATCGACGACCAGAGGCAGCTTCGTATCGCTCTCGGCACCGAAAGCGGCCTCCAGGCCCTTGGCCGCGATATCGACCAGCACCAGCTTGGCGCCGGCGCCCGCGAAGGCTGCGGCAACCGCCCGCCCCAAGGTTCCGGCCGCCCCAGTAATCAAAACAACCCGCCCTGCGATATCCATCCTGAAACGCTCCGCTCAAAAATGATCGGGGGAACATGACGCCTGAGCAAGCTGTGGGCAAGCATGTGCTGCGGACAAGGACCAGACGGCCCGAACGAAAAAGCGCCCACTCCGATGGAGGGGCGCTTGACCGCAGAAGGTCTCTAACGCTTGGGGCCGCCTCTCAGCGCCGGGTCTTCGCCGTGGCTGTGGCTTTTGCCGATTTCTTCGGCCCTTTTCAATTCCTCCGCCTCCGGTCCCTTCAGCGCGTCAGCCGCCTCACGGGCCTTTTTCTCGACCTGGCCGGTCTTCTCGAAATCCTGAACGCCCTTGTTATAGGCGCGTGCCGCAGTACGGTTACCTTCGCCTTCGTTGGCTTGATTAGCCATATCGCTGCTCCTTGGAATGGACGTGAAAATGCTCATGCCTAACTAAGGAACGCCCGAGTCGGAATTTATGATCCGCTGTTTTTGCTGTAGGCGACGCGCCGATAGATGTCGGCGCAGGCCAGAAGGAAAAAGAGTCCGGCCAACCATTGGGCGATCGGCAGAAAATTATCGCCGACGAGGGCAAGGGGCGCCTGATTGTCGGCGGCGACGATCAGTCCCGCGATCAGCACCCCGACAAGGCTTTCGCCGACGATGAGTCCCGAGGCCAGCAAGGTGCCGCGCCGTCTCGGCGATTCGGCGAAAGTTTCGAAACTCTGCCCCGCCTTCGCTGCCCGGGCTTTCAGATGCCGATCGGCGAGCCAGGCGACAAAGGCGCCGGCTGTGACCGGGGTGGTCACAGCCGATGGCAGGTAAATGCCGAGCCCGACGGCAAGCGGCGGCAGTCGCGCCTTGCCGCCGAGCATTTTCAGTACCTCGTCGATCACGATGAGGACCACACCTGCCGCGACACCGATACCGATCATCGTCCAGTCCAGCTTGCCCGACAGGATACCGATCGCCAGCGTCGACATCAGCGTCGCCTGCGGCGCACCCAGCGCCTTGTTCGGGTCCATGCCCGCATGCGGCAGGGCGCCGGCAAAACCATAGGCCTGATAGACCAGTTCCAGGATCGGCGGGATGACGATAGCACCGGCGATGACGCCGACGATCAGTGCCAGCTGCTGTTTGGCTGGCGTCGCACCGACCAGCTGTCCTGTCTTCAGGTCCTGGAGATTGTCGTTGGAGATGGTGGCGATCGCCAGCACCACCGCTGTCACGAACAGGGCGACGGCGATTGCCTGTTTCTGGATATCCGAATCGGCCAGCCGGCCGCCGCCCAACAGCAGGCTGAGCAGCAACCCGGCTGAGACGACCGCCAATATGCCGATGCCCGAAATCGGGCTGTTGGATGAGCCGATCAGCCCGGCCATGTAACCGCATGCGGTCGCCACAACGAAGCCTATGATGTAGCAGAAGATCGTTCCCGCGATGACCAGAACCCAGAGCAGGCCGCCGCTGAACACGCCCGACTGGCCGATGAAATAATAGAGAATGCCGGCCAAAGGCAGCATCAGCGCAAGGCTGGTCGCGACGACATAATCGAAGGGCAGATCGCGCTCGGTCTCGGGCACCGTGCCGCCTTTGCCGGAGCGCACGGCTGCGAGCGCAGCCAAAGACGCCTTCATCCCCTCGACCATCGGCATGAACAATTGGATCAAGGTCCAGATTGCGGCCACGCCGATTGCGCCGGCGCCCATCAGACGCACGTTATGACGCCACAGGCCCGTGGCGTAGGCGGCAGTGTCGAGCCCGGTCGTATCGGGATACAGATGCGACAGGATCGGCACGGCGACACCCCAGGCGAGCAACACGCCCACCAGCATCGCAATTCCGACGACGATGCCGACCAGATAGCCCGCGCCGACTAGTGCCAGCGACATGCTGGCGCCGATGCCGGTCGCGAGCCCGCCAAAGCGCCAAAAGCCGTTGAGTTCTGTCGCGAATATACCAAAGCCGCTGCTGATCATGCTGAAGCCGGCCGACAGGACGCTGCCGACCACCACGTCGCGCAATCCTGGCTGGCCAGGTTCAGGCGGCGGCGCATCCTCGGCCGGACTGCCGACTTTGAGGATCTCGGCAGCGGCGACACCCTCCGGGTAGGGCAGGTCGCTTTCCACCACCATGGCGCGACGCAACGGCACGGTGAACATGACGCCCAAAATACCGCCCAGCGCGCAGATGCCGGACGTCTGCCAAAAGGGAAAACCGGCCCAGTAGCCAACCATCACCAGCCCGGGCAGCACGAAGATGATCGAGGAAAGCGTGCCCGCAGCCGAAGCGATGGTCTGGACGATATTATTTTCAAGAATGTTGGAGCCCTTCACCAGCCTGAGCACCGCCATCGATATGACGGCCGCGGGAATCGAGGAGGCGAAGGTGAGGCCGACTTTCAGGCCGAGATAGATATTTGCGGCGGTGAAGACGACGGTGATGAGCACGCCGAGAATAACGCCGCGCAGCGTGAACTCGCGCATCGAATGCTTCAATCCGTCTCTCCACGCCCGGGATGATCTGCAATGGGCGCTCACCCTGGCCCATATCGAACGGACCTGTCCAGCGGAACCGCCCCGGAGGAAATATTGTCGCCGAATCGAAGGCTATTTCGAGCGCCGCGTCCTACTGTCCGGCGAGCCCGGTTACGGCAGCAAGCCGTCAGACCTTAATGCTGCCCCGAGATGGTGATGGTCTTCAGGTCGGGGCTGTCGGCTTTCAGTTCGGTGTTGCCGGATTTGAACCCGTTGGCGTCGATGATGAAGGCGATCACATCGATATATTGATCGTGGGTCAGCGATCCCGGCTTGCCCTGGGGCATGGTGGTAGAGACGCGGGTGAACAGCTCACCCACATTATGGTTCAGCCAATGGGCTAGCCACTTGTCGCCCGCCAGTTCCGGCACCGGCTCTTTGCCGCCCAGGTCGGGCTGATGGCACATGGCGCAGTTGGCGTTGTAGATCGCCTCGCCGCGCTTGGATTGGTCGGTGGTGAATATCCCGTCGCCGGCGGCCTTGCCGGCCGGAGTGGCATCCGCGGCCGACGCCGGGACGCAGGCGCCGGAGACGGCAAATCCGCCCGCCAATACCGCGGCGAACAAAGCGACTGCCGTAAATCTCGTGACCATTCCGATAACCCTTCTTCTGATGATCCGCCCGAACTGGGCAGGGTGGTAACGCAAAGCTAGATTAAAATCGAGCCACACCCAGGCTCATCTGCAATCTTGTCTCAAGGATGGCGGAACTCAGCGTCCGATGAAGGCGCGAAACTGTTCGCCCAGCACCAGCACCGTGGCGGCACGGTCCGCGGCGGGGTTGAAGGACAGGTCGAACAAGCAGAGTTCCAGTTGGATCATCAGCAGGCGCACGCGGATGCGCGAATCGGCCGGGGCATCGGCCGCCGAGGCGCGGGCGAAGGCCGGATTCCTTTCACCCAGCAGACGGATCACCTCCTGCCGGATGGTTTCCTCCCAACGCACGCCTTCGGGCTCGAGCACGCCGATCTGGACGATGATGTCGAACAGCGGCCGGTTCGGGCGATAAAAGCCGATCAGCCCATCCAGCCAGCGGTCGATCTCGGCGTCGGTCGGCGCGGCCGCCGGTGAAAAAGATCGATATTCCGCGAATAGACGCGGCCAGAACTGATCGAACAGCGCCTTGGCGATCGCGAATTTACTGTCGAAATGGCGGTAGAAGGTGCTGCGGTTGACGCCGGCGCGCTTCACGATGTCGTCGATCGCCGCACCGGCATAGGACGACTGGGCAAAGGCCTCGCGCGCCGCGGCCAGAAGCTTTTCCCGGCTGCTTTGCTTTTGCCTTTGCTGAAGTTCGGTGCGCCCCCCGATCCGCGGCTGCGGCGGCACGAGAAGCGGCGGTATCTGGGATTCGTCCAAGGCCGGCGTGGTGCTCATGATTCCGATTGGTGATGCGGTTCAAATCGACAAAGCAGTACGATCTGACAGCAATTCGTTGACGCGACAATTTGTTGCATCATATGATTTAGCCATCAGAGCTGCAAGTACCGCGCGCCAGAACACCCTTGACCCTTCGTTCGGCGGCGCACATCAAGTATGTTCATGTCGTTCGCACGCCCGACAGCCTTGGGCGGCCCGACTGTCGGATCGTCTCACCTGCAAATTCGAGGACAAATATGCTTCGCGTTTCCCTTCTGGCCTCTGCCCTTCTAGCCCTTCCCCTTGCCTCTCTGGTGGCCCCGATTGCGCGCGCCGACGGCGACCCGGACATGGGCAAGCGGCAATTCGCGCCCTGTAGTGCCTGCCACACCGTCGAAGACGGCGGCGCAGACAAGCTGGGCCCGAACCTGCACGGCGTCTTTGGTCGCAAGGCCGGAACCAAAGCGGGCTTCGCCTATTCCGACGCGCTTAAGAATTCCGGCATCACCTGGGACGCCGACAAGATCAACACCTGGATCACCAAGCCGGCGGCGCTGGTCCCGGGCACCAAGATGGCGTTCCTGGGCATCTCAAACGATGCCGTCCGCGCCAATATCATCGCCTATCTGCAAGCCGCGACGAAGTAACAACCGTCGCTGCCGGCGCCCTGACGCGGCAATCCGGAACATCCCCGCCCGGGACTCCGGATTGCTGTGCTCCGCCATCAATGACGCTAGACTGACGTTAACAATCGCCCAAAAGGGCAAAGACATACCGGGAGGACCTGAATGCTTAAGCATAAGCTTATGACCGCCGCTGCCTTGATTGCGCTGAGTTCGTCGATCGCGGCGATGGCGGCAAACGACCTGACCAAGCCGGCCGGCAAAGATTGGCCTGCCGTCGGCGGCGACTGGAACAACAGCCGCTTTTCCACTCTGACCAAGATCAACCCCACCAATGTGAAAAGCCTGGGCGGCGCCTGGGTGAAGAAGTTCGAGGGCGCCTATTCGCGCATCACCCCCGTTGTGGCGGACGGCATGATGTTCGTGACCGCGGGTCCCTACGTCTATGCGTTGAACCCCAAGACCGGCGAAGAAATTTGGAAATACAAGCCTGACGTCCCGGCCTCCATGCTGTTCAAGGGCGTGGCCGTCGGCGAGGGCAAGGTGTTCGTCGGCACCGCCGACGCCAGCATCTTCGCGCTGGACGCCAAGACCGGCAAATTCCTGTGGAACACGCTGATCGGCGACAAGCTGCCGCCGCGCGACGCCGGCCCCGGCGGTGCCAACGCATCGGCGCTGACCACCACCGGCCAATATGTTTCCGGCGCGCCGATCTATGTGAACGGCAAGGTCATCAGCGGCATGGCCAACGGCGACTTCCTGATCGTCGGCCGTCTGACCGCGCTGGACGCCAAGACCGGCAAGGAAGCCTGGCGGTTCGACTCTGTGCAGGGTCCGGGCGGGGAGGGCCATGACACCTGGCAGCAGGACAATGACGTGTGGAAGCACGGCGGCGGCGGCATGTGGGTGACCCCAGTGGCAGACCCCAAGTTGAACCTGGTCTATGTCGGCACCGGCAACCCGATTCCGCAATGGGCGGGCGAGACGCGCGGCGGCGACAATCTTTATACCGACACCGCTCTGGCGTTGGACATTAATACCGGCAAGTTGAAATGGCATTTCCAGGCGATCCACCACGACATCTGGGAAGGCGACCTGGGCACGCCCTTCGTGCTGTACGATGCGAAGAAGGACGGCAAGACGACACCGGCGATCGGCATTATGCGGACCGATGGCAACCTGTTCCTGCTGGACCGCGCCAACGGTAAGCCGGTCTTCCCGATCGAGGAGCGGCCGGTGCCGCAGAACGCGCGTCTGAAGACTTCGCCCACCCAGCCCTTCCCGGTCGGCGCCGACCAGATCGGCCCGCCCTGCACGCCGAAGGAACTGATCCCCGCGGGATTCAAGCCGATCTGCTATTTCGACCCGATCGACTATGACATGCCCAATGCGATGATCTTGCTGAACAAGACGCGGTCCGCGCCTTTGTCATACAGCCCCGCCACCGGCATGTTTTATGCGACCGCCCATATCTCGCCCTTCTGGATCAGCCGGGCGCAGGACCCCGACGTGTTCGTGCCGCCGGGCAACGCCCCGGGCATGAAGTCCTATGGGTTGATCACCGCGATCGACGCCAAGACCAACAAGATCGTCTGGCAGGATAAATCGCCCTATCGCATCGAGAACGGCAGCGGCGCCACGACCACGGCGGGCGATCTGCTGTTCCATGGCGAGCCGGACGGCAATCTGCAGGCCTATAACGCCAAGACCGGCGAGAAATTGTGGGAGTTCCAGACCGGCGCAGACGAAGGCGGATCGGCCGCGGTTTACGAGGTTGACGGCGAACAGTATGTCGCCGTGATGGCCTCGAGCAATCTGTGGGCCTTCAAACTGGGCGGCACCGTCGCCCCGCTGCCGGCGCCCCCGGCGCCCGCCACGGAAACCACCTTCCGCGGTCGGGTGGAGAGTGCCGACCATATCGGCATCAGCGCGACCTTGAACGACATGGGCCTGGACAAGACCCGGACCTATTACGACGAAAATGTCTTCAAGCCGCTGCGCGCCAAGGTGAAGGCCGGCGCTGTCACCTTCACCAACGACGGCAAGGAACCGCACAATGTCGCCGAAGTGAACGGCGCCTGGACCACCGGCGAAATCGCACCCGGCAAATCCGCCACGGTGACGATCAGCACGCCCGGAACCTATGTGTACAGCGATAAGCTGCACCCGTGGAGTTACGGACAGCTGGTCGTGCAGTAAGCGACTCTCGACTCCCATAAGCGCCTCCCCAGGTGATGGGGAGGCGCTTATAATGGGTGCTCCCCTTCCTGAAGGACGCGCCCCATGAAACCCTCCGCGCTTTTGCCTGACTCCGTCGCAGTGATCACCGGCGGGGCGTCCGGCATTGGGCTGGCCGCCGCCAAGCGGTTCGCCGCAAGAGGGTTCGCGGTCTGCATCGCCGACCTGGGCGCCGATCGTCTTGCCAAGGCGGCGGCGGAGATTGCCGCAGTCTCACCGCATGGCGGCGGGCGCGTGATGACCGCAGAGACGGATGTCGCCAGCGTCGAGGCTCTGCGGCGCCTGGAACGATCGGTGCAGGAGCGGTTCGGCGGCACGGATATTCTGATGAATAATGCCGGCATCCAGCCGGGCAGCGGCCTGTTCGGGCCGGCGGAGAACTGGCAGCGGGTTCTCAGCGTCAATCTGATGGGCACGATTAACGGTACGCAGGCTTTCGTCCCCGGCATGATCGCCCGCGGGCGGCCCGGGCTGGTGATCAACACCGGATCGAAACAGGGCATCACCACGCCACCGGGCGACCCTGCCTATAATGTCGCCAAGGCAGGGCTGAAGGTCTTCACCGAGGCTCTGCAGCATGAGTTGCGCAACACGGCGGACTGCGAATTGTCAGCCCATCTGTTGATCCCCGGGTTCGTGTTCACGACGCTGACAGCCTATGGCCGCAGCGAAAAGCCCGCCGCCGCCTGGACGCCCGAACAGACCATCGATTTCATGCTGGAGCGGCTGGAGCAGGAGGATTTCTATATACTGTGTCCTGATAACGACGTTTCGCGCGCTTTAGACGAACGCCGCATCGCCTGGGCGGCGGGCGACATCATCGAGAACCGCCCGCCGTTGTCACGCTGGCACCCGGACTGGAAGGACAAGTTCGAGGCGTTTGCGAAAGATGCCGGTTAGCGGCACCTATTCCGGCTTGACCACCGTCCAGCCGGCGGGCGTCCGGCAAATCCCTGGAACCAGCCTGTGTCGGCGGGGTTGGGCTAGCGGAGGGTCTATCATGCAATCCGCCGACTATTACCGAGAGCAAGCAAAAGAGGCCGATGGTCTGGGGTTGACCGAGGGCAACCCGGAGATACGCCGAATTTTGCGACAACGCGCGCGCGACTATGTCGACATCGCCGCCGATCTCGAAGGCGGCTCAATCAAAATCGTTCATGAGGCAGAGCTGCCTCGACAAAGACACATCGGTCCCATCAAGATGAGTGACGTAGCGCGACCTGCGCATAAATGATGTTCGGCCGGGAATAAGGTCACCGCGACCCGCCCCTGGAGCAGGTCGGCAAAGTCCGACCTGCGGCGCGGCGACGGTCAGGCGCTCGATATCTCGGCCTTCATCTGGAGGTAGATTTCGCGTGTGATCTCGCCGTTTGCATATCGTTCGTTCAAAATATCCAAGGCCTCTTTCCGAGGCTGCCGATCGAATTTCCGGTGGGCCTGATAGGTGTAGCCCCAGGTTCCAATGTTCGAAAACATTAGAAAAATGAAGCCGAACCAGAGAATCCAACCCCAGCCGAAGAACCAATCGTTCCAATAATTATGATTCATCTGAATTCCCTATCGTTAATTCTTGCAACAACAAGTTTCGGTCAGACGAATTGTTCCGATAACGAACGAGAACGGCGAGACCTATTCCAGCTTTTACCCCCACCCAGCCTCCCCCCATTGGGGGTTAATGGATAGGAAATGCTTAGCCCCTGACGCAGGTCAGCACTGTGCCGACCGAGGGCATTTGGCGGAAGCAGGCGGCGATATGGGATGCAATGTCGGGGTCGAGGCCGCGGACCTGGAGGTCGATCGACATCTCCCGCCCAGCGGCGCGGCTGCAGCAATAGCTGGGCGTCAGTCCGCGTTTGGCGAACAGGTCCAAAACCCGGGGCAGGATGCCGGGTTCAAGTCGGGCGGTAACTGAGAAGCAGGTGGTTGTTTGCGGATCAACTGCGGAAAGGGTCGCGGCGAAGGGCGACATGGGCGAAGTCCTCGATGGCGGTCATTGGGCGAAAAGCGAAATTCCGGCTCTCTGCGATGAGAGCCAGGGTGCTAATTCGCCGAATAATTCGGCCATTAAGGCGGGTTGCGCACATGGACTAAGGCTAAGCGTGCGATAGCCTGAGGTCAATGTGGACAATCTGGTGGTCGCCAAAGGCGGCGGAGCAGGGTCGAGTTGGGTGAAGTCTCCCCAAATTTTTCGTCCTGTTCGGGAAGAGATTGCGGTCAGTCGCTCGATGAAGGCGTTTCAGACTGACCGAGGGGCTCATCGCTTATGGTCCGGTCCGGCTTATGCGGGCTCTTTTTGATCTCGGCAAACGGCTGTTTGGAGACCTTCTTCACGGTCTTGAGCAGTAGACGCAAATCTTTATCGAAGCCCATTTCCAGGCACCCCCGGTCAATCAGGCGGTGCCGCGACCCGAGCGCAAGCGTCTTTCGGGGGCGGTGGCAAAGCCACAAGCCCCAAGACTAACACCTAAGCAATGGCGGACATATCAATCATTTATCTGCGAATGTTCGACTGCCTGGGCATTGGGCATGGAAAGGAACCGCGGGCAAAATGGATCAGACACATTTAGCGTCGATTGGCGGTCGCGTCCGGCAAACAATAATGAGTCGGGCATCGTTTTCGAAGTGCACAATCTACTTTCCAATGCGCCTTGTCTGTGCACTGATTGTGCCCGTTGCGCCCCAAACGGGCGGTTTAAAGGGAGAATGAGAGATGAAAACTGTCGGCACATTCGGCCAGGGTAAAATGTTGTACGCAGGCGTGGTCTGCGCTCTTTTCGTTACCGGCCTGGCAGGCCCGGCGCGTGCAGAGGAGAGCGCGGCCGACAAGGCCAAGATCAAGGTCGTCAACGACTTCATCGCAGCCTGGAACGAGCCGGACAAAGCCGTCACCTATGTGTCGGACAAGTCATCGGTGCGCATGGTTGAAGGCCAGCCAGCCGTGATCGGCCCGGCGGCCCTGGATGCGATGCTGAAATCCATCCTGACGTCGGGAACCACGGTCAGCGTGAAGACGCTGAACACGACCGTGCGTGGACCGGTCGTCGTGAACAAGCGTGTCGACACGATCAAGTCGCCCGGCAAGCCCGATCAGGCCTTTCCGGTGGTCGGCGTCTTCCTGGTCAGGGACGGCAAAATCGCGGAATGGATCGACTATCTCGATAAGTAATCCCGACCGACTTGGCCGCCATATTTGGTATTGGTATTTTCCAGAGAGAACAGGCGCCTGACCCGACCTTCCTAGGCGACCCGACGGCCGGACTTTGAAAGATCACCCAACCCAATGACCTTGTTTCGCGGCCTCGTGGCCTTTCCCATTACGCCGATGAATGCCGACGGTCATGTGGACACGGCGGCGCTGAGCCGGCTGGTGCGGCGGCTGGTTGAGGCCGGGGTCGATTCCATCGGCGTGCTGGGCAGCACCGGATCGTACCCCTATCTATCCCGGGCGGAACGCCGACGCGCGATCGAGGCGGCGGTGGCCGAGGCCGGCGGGCGTGTGCCGGTGATGGCGGGCATCGGCGCCCTGCGGACCGACGAGGCTGTGCTGTGCGCGCAGGACGCCAAGGCCGCAGGAGCCGGTGCGGGATTGCTGGCCCCGGTATCCTATACCCCGCTGACCGAGGGTGAGGTGTTCACCCATTTCGAGACGGTGGCGGGGGCCACCGACCTGCCGATCTGCATCTACAACAACCCGGGCACCACCCATTTCACCTTTGGCGACGCGCTGATCGGCCGGTTGAGCCGCCTGCCCAACGTGGGCGGGGTGAAAAACCCGGCGCCGGAAACCGCCGCAGCCGCCGCCATCTCGGCGCTCCGCGTTCTGACGCCGACCGGATTTTCAGTCGGCTATAGCACCGACTGGAACGCGACCGAGGTCCTGATTGCCGGCGGCGATGCCTGGTACAGCGTATTGGCCGGGTTGTTTCCGGGCGTGTGTAAGGAGATTCACAGCGCGGTCGCGCAAGGCGACCATGCCAAGGCCCGCCAAAGAAACGAACATCTGTCGTCCTTATGGCAACTCTTCAGAAATTTCAGCAGCCTGCGGGTGATCTATGCCGCCGCGAACCTGATCGGCATTTGTGACGCCGTCCCGCCCCTGCCAATACAGCCCCTGGCCGAGCCCGCACGGCGTCAGGTTGCCGAAACACTGGATAGGCTTGGACTGGCGACCTGAGTGCGATGTTCGGGCTCGAAATGCTATGCAAGACCGCCAGCGCCCGGGCGGCACTCAACTAGATTCCGTAAATTGCGAAAATTTAAGGATTAAACACGCTCGATTGCCTCTGACCGCTTTTCCATGAATGCGAACCACGGCCATCCGATCAAATCCGGTTACGGGCGACCACCTGAGCAGCAGTCAGCGGGGTGTAGGAAGACTCTGGCGCGGCGAACGCATGGGCGAGCTCGGCTTTCAGGCGGTCTAACGCTTTCATTCCGACCCGTCCTTTATCGCAACGGATAAGGCCCCGGATGTACTCGCTCATTTTTACCCCCTCCCACCTCACTCCAGGTGCGCGACCGGTTGGGGGCCGGGGGGCGGCAGGTTTCGGCCGCTGCTTCTCAGCAGGAGCAGCAGCGGCGCGCTGGCGACCATGGCGATCAGGAACAGTTTGAAATCGTCGATATAGGCGATCATCGCGGCTTGGCGGTTGATCTGGGCGTTCAGCGCGGCAAGGCCCAGCCTGCTGTGCAGGTTATAGAATCCGCCGGTGCCGGCGCGATTGAGCATGCGGTTGAACATGGTCGCATGCACCGTGATGTCGCTGTGCGCCACCTGGATATTGCGGGCCAGCATCGTGGTGCCGATGGAGATTCCGATGCTGCCGGCAAGGCTGCGCACGAGGGAGAAAAGGCCCATCGCCTCCGTCCTCAACGACACCGGCAGAGACGCGAACAGATGCACGTTGAGCGGGATGAATGTCATCATCACGCCGATGCCCTGGATGAAACCGGTCGAGATGATGAGGCGCCTGTCCATATCCAGCGAAAAGCCCAGCATCTGCCACATCGACAGGCTGACCAGCCCCATGCCGGCCAGCATGATGATGCGCCGATCGAAATATTTGGAGAGCCTGGGCACCATCAGCGACCCCAAAATCGAACCGAGGCCGCGCGGCATGGAGAGCATTCCGGCCGTAAACACCGGATAGCCCAGAAGATTTTGCAATAGTTGCGGCATCAGCGCGGTCGAGGAGAACATCAGCGCGAAGGTGACGAAGGCAATGGAGACGCTGCTGACGAAGACGCGGTCGCCCAGAAGACGCGCGCTGAAGAAAGGTTTTGCCGCCGTGGCCGAGTGCACGGCGAACATCCAGAGGCCCGAAAAGGTCAATCCGGCCTCGATCAGAATTTCGTTGGAGTTCAGCCAATCCAACTGCTGCCCGCGGTCCAGCATCAGTTGCAGCGACCCGATGGCAACCGACAGGACGCCGAAACCGAAAAAATCGAAGGGTATTCCGCGCAATTGGCGGTCTTCGGGAAGAAAGCTGACCAGGCCGGCAAAGGCGATGACCCCGACCGGCACGTTGACGAAGAAGCACCAGCGCCAGCTATATTCGTCGGTCAGCCAGCCGCCGAGGGCGGGCGCCACCAGCGGCCCCAGAATGGTGCCGATGCTCCATACGGCCATCGATTGAATCTGCTGCCCGGGCGGCGACAGATCGAACATGATCGATTGCGACAGCGGGCCCAGCATCGCGCCCAGCGCGCCCTGCAGCACGCGGAACAGGACCATCTGCTCAAGATTTTGCGCCCATCCGCACATCATGGAGGCGATGGTGAAACCGACGATGCCGGCCAGAAAAACATGCTTGCGGCCGAACCTGGACGACAGCCAACCGATGAGCGGGGTCGCGATCGCCGTCGCCAGAATATAGGAGGTCAGAACCCAGCTGATCTGATCCAATGCCGCCGAAAAGCTGGCTTGCATATGGGGCAGCGCGACATTGGCGATGGTGGTATCGACCATCTGCATCATGGTCGCCATCATCACGCAGACCATGATGATGCGCGGGTGTTTCGCGACGAGCGCGGGACCCGGCGCAGAACTGGGCGCCGGGGTCGTTTGGGCCGGCTCTACGCGCGAAACGCCCTTGGCGGCGACATGGCCGCCAGCCTCAGCGATTTCCGGATCCAGGGAACGCGCCGCCATAGTCTATCCGCTTTCCGCGTTTTTATCGTTCAGGCGCAATTTCCACCCACTTCTCCCCACAAGGCGAACCTGATGACCTATCCCCTCACCATGCCGCCACTTCCGGTATCACGTCCCGCCCGAAGGTCTCAAGCGGCGTGATGTCCTGAACATTCGGCATGTTGAAAATGGCGTGGTCCACGCCGATGGCGGAGAGCGCCTTGCAGTGGGCGATCAGATCCTTCGCGGTCATCTGCCCCGGGGCCAGATGGGCGGTGCCAATGGTGGTTTTTTCGATCGTCGCATAATCGCGACCCTGCGCATCACAGTGGTGTTTCAGCACATCCAGCTTGGGCGACACCGTCGCCGCATCGCCGAACAGGTTGCAGGCGTCGGCATATTGCGCGACCAGGCGCAGCGTCTTCTTCTCCCCGCCGCCGGCGACCAGGATCGGCGGGTGGGGCCGCGACAAGGGCTGCGGGACGCAGAGCGTTTCATCCAGCCGGTTGTGACGGCCGTGATAGGGGCCGTTGTCGGCAGACCACATCTGCCTGACGATCTGCAACGCCTCTTCCAGCAGTTCAAAGCGGGTTGAGAGCGCGGGAAAGGGCACGCCCAGGCCCAGCGCCTCGCGTTCAAACCAGGCGGCGCCGATGCCCAGATAGGCGCGGCCGCCCGACAGAACGTCCAGGGTCGTGACCGTCTTTACCAATATGCCGGGGTGGCGATAGACCACGCCGGTCGCCATCGTGCCCAGCCTGACTTTTTTGGTCAGCGCCGCCAGGAAGCTCAGCGTACTGTAACCTTCCAGCATGTCGGTTTCGGCGGGGCCGACCGGCGGGATCTGGAAGAAATGATCCATCACCCACAGGCTGGAAAAACCGGCATCGTCTGCGGTGCGAGCGATATCGGCCAAAGTGCCGCCGATTTTCTCAGGCCCGCCCGGCCAAGTGAAATTGGGTATCTGCAGGCCGATTTTCATGATGGCACCCTCCCCGGTTCAAGCTTCTCGGTTCCGCCGCGGCCTTCACGCCGAAGGTCGGACGCGATTAAAGACTATAGACCGGTACCACGCCGACGCCATCGGCGCGCTTGACGAAACCCTCATCGAATGTTGCAAGCCGATCCGCACCCCCTGCCGATGCCAAGTGCAGCGCATCTGCGAAATCCATACCTTGCCGCGCCCAAGTCAGCGCATCGAAAATAGCGCCATCGTCTTCGCATCGGACATTGGGAAGGGCAGCCAGGCCGGCGAGAGCGTCCAGAGTTTCGGTTCGACCGACGCGGTAGAGGCGCCGTAACACCCATTCGGTCTCAAGCAAGACCGTCTTGGGCAGGTATATCACCTCGGTCGCGAACAATGCGCGGGCGCGTTTTGCCTGGGCCGGGTCGTCACCGGTCAAGAGGCGGATAACGACGTTAGTATCGGCCGCGATCATGCCGGGCACGGACTTCGTCGTCGATCGCCTGATTCATCTCCTCGATCGATCGGGGAGCGCCGGTCGTCCGCAGGCACCCTGCGACGTCTTCAAGGCGGGAGCCGGCAAGAGATTTGACCGCGCGCAGTAGCACGCCTTCCGCCGTGTCTTCGACCGTGAATTGCGTGCCCACCGGCCAGCGATGCGCGTCACGAACCGCCTTGGGCAGGATAATCTGCCCCTTTGAAGATAGCTTGGTAACTGCCATGACCGTCATTCGGTAAGATTAGGTAAGACATAATCTAGGTGCGGCGGGCGAGCGCCGCAAGCCGCTCGCTGAGATTTCAGCGGTTCGTGCTGTTTCCGCGGTTTCAAATTCGCCGCAACAGGATGGCCAAAGGGGCGCCTGCTGCTTGTATCGGGCGGATTTCAGAGCATATTGAACATAGCCGTCACTGCGCATCGCGCCGTTCCCTGCTCAAGCCCGAAGGGTCGCCATGCCGTCGTCTCGCACACTGTTCCCCGATTACACGATTACCGAACGCTGGGTCGACGGCGCGATCCATATATTCGGGCTCGTCGCCGCACCGCTGGCCGTCGTGTGGCTGTTCCTGCAGGCCGGGCCGGAGCTGACGGCCGGGCGGATCGTCACCGGTTCAATCTATTCCTTCGGGCTGGTGGGCATGCTGACCGCATCGGCCCTGTATAATCTGACGCGACCCGGGCGGCTCAAATCTGCATTCCGGCGGCTGGACCATGCGATGATCTATGTGATGATCGCGGGCACCTATACGCCGCTGTCGCTGACGGCGCTGCGCCCGGGTTTGGGCATTCCACTGTGCGTTACGGTTTGGACGCTGGCGGCGGTGGGCATCGCGCTCAAGCTGGCGCGGCCGCGTCGGCATGAGCGGCTGGCGCTGTTCCTCTATCTGGGCATGGGCTGGCTGCTGGTGCCGCTGTTACCGCCGCTGATCGCCGCCCTGCCGGTCGGCATCATGGTGCTGATCCTGGCCGGCGCCCTGGTCTATTCAGCGGGGTCTTTCGTCCATACGCGGGTCGCCCTGCCGTTCCATAATGCGGTATGGCACGCCATGGTCATCGTCGCCGCGGGGCTTCATCTGGCGGCCATCGCGCAGGTCATTTCACTGCCGGTATTGCCCTAAACATACTGGCGCCCGGGCGAAGCCGGCCTTATATGCCCCGCATGGCTGACGATGCGGCGCAAACCATTCTGGAACTGGAGCGGCTGGGCGACGCGGAATACGACGCGATGTACGAGGACGCCCCGCATTGGGTGAAAACGCGCCATGAAAATGCTCATAGATATTTTTCCAAAGCCGTAGCCGCGGCGGAGCAGGCCGGGCTGATGGACGAGGTGCTGCGGCTCAGCGCCCGGCGGAACCATATCGATGCGGTCTATAACCACCAGTTCCGGTGGATGCGATGACCGGCGACGGTGACGCGGACGGCGAACGGCAGGTTCGTGACCACCTATCGCTGCAACGGCTGCTGGCGGCAGGCGCTGGATGAAACCCGGACGCGGCTTGAGGCGAGCGACGACGATGCCGAGATCGCCTCGGCCGCCGACGTCTTCGAACGGCACGGCATCGTCATCCACGAACACCGGCGCGGCGACCCGGCCCCGGTGGTGCGACACATACTGATCCGCCTGATCGGCATGCTGGCTTCGGGCCTGGTGCAACTTTCGATCGGCGCCGTCGCCTCCTGAAGCGCTATTGCGCCTGGACGGCCTTCTGCGGCGGCGTGTAGGGGACGAACTCGCCCAACATGCAGGTCTCATGCGTGTCGTTGACGTGGATCGTCACCAGGTTCGAGCAGATCTCGTCGCTGCCCGGGGAGGTCGGCTCATAGGAAAAGCCCTGGCTGCTGACCGAAAGGGTGCTGCAGTTATTGATGGGCGTGTTCTTCCACACTTTGTGGTTGCGCATATAGAACAGGATCGAGCTGTCGTGCAGAACCTGAGTATGGTCGATCTGATAGGCAGGCAGACAGACCGACTTTGCCGCAATCGCGGCCACCGGGGTAAAGAACGCAGCCGCTGCCAGGCTGCAGCCCAAGACGCCGATCGCAACATTACGCCGTTCAAAAGAACTCATCGTTCCCTCCCGCTCAAAAACTGGTTCAAGTGACCCTATGCCGCCCGACCCCGGCCGTTGCCGATCGCGGGCTTTTATTATACGCATCGGCCGCGTGTTTTCCGGCGACCCTAAGTATTTTGCATATGGGGAGCGGAGGCGCCATCGGAAGGGCTTTGGCGACGGCCACGCGATTCGATAGCCTGAAGCGGGCAAAGCGAATAGATTGCCGCCGGTGACCGCAACTGGAGACGATCATGCCGTTGGATATGACCGGTGAGCGGGGGCGCAGCCCATCCTTGAATGTGCTGGGCGGGACGCTGGAGACCTGTTCGATCCGCCCGATGACGGGATTTTTCCGTGAGGGATGCTGCGATACCGGTCCGGGCGACCTGGGCAGCCATACGGTGTGCGTGGTGATGACCGAGAAGTTCCTGCAATTCTCGAAGCTGGCCGGCAACGACCTGTCGACGCCGATTCCGGCTGCGGGATTTTCGGGGCTGAAACCAGGCGACCGCTGGTGCCTGTGCGCCCCGCGCTGGCAGGAGGCCCTGGAGAACAACAGCGCGCCGCGGGTCGTGCTGCGCGCAACCCATCTCGAGGCACTGGAATATTGTGCTCTGGAAGATTTGAAGCGCTTCGCGATCGATCTGGCCTGATTTCGGCCCGACTGTCATTCCGCAATTCGAAACCGTACCCGCTTGGCGCATCGCGCGGTTGCGGCGCGCGCTGGAGGATGCGCAGGCGCGGGGACAGGACCTGAACGACGTGGGTGGCGACCTTAGTCACCGCGCGTTGACGCGGCGTTTTGCGCGGGGCCGGCGGGGTGCGGAACAGGTGGCGGCCAACCCGCCGCGGCGTATCAAAACCACCCGAAAGGGGCGCAATTTCCCCCTGGCGAAACGGGTCGCGATCTGGCGGGCGATCCTCGCAACCCGGCCCCAGGGCTGGAAACAGGGGGACCGTGCGCCCTTCGGCGCCATCGTCGAGGCTCATCGCCTGGCCGCCGCCGAATGTGCCGAACTCGGTCTGGCGGCACCGCGCTATCGCAGCGTCTATATGCTGTGGCACCGCGGGGTGCCGGGTCCCGATGTCCTGAAAGCGCTTCGCCCAGCTCCCTGATTCAGGCTGCATTTCGTCGATGCCGGTACGCCGTTCGTAGGCCCTGCCGGTCGTTCGCCGAGCCCTGCCCGCCTTCGGTCGAAGCCCGAGCGACAAGCCTCATCAGCCAGCATAACGTCCCCTCAACCGGCAGGACGCCGAACGACATCACGTTGATTTGAAGGGAGATTTTTATGCTCAACAACACCAGCCGCCTTATGGTCTTAACGATCGCCGCTGCGGTGATCGCCGTTTCGGCCGCCGCTCCGGCAGGCGCGGCCGACCTCGTCACCAACAGCAAATCGGTCGTCTACCGTGACATCGACCTCAGCAGCAGCGCTGGCGCAGAAATACTGAAGCAGCGCGTTGTCAGGGCGGCCAAGGATGTCTGCTGGCAGGCGGACGGCCCAACGCTGGAAGAACAGGCCCGGTACGACGCGTGCCGCGCCGATGCCATCGCGAATGCATCGTCTCAGATGAACGCCGTCATAGCCTCCGCGCGTTCTGAAAATCGCTATGCGATGAATGACAATGCAATCGGGGTGCACGGCCGCTAACTCCCAGTCGCGGTCAGGCATGGATGGACGGGCGGCCGAAAAGGCTTCCCGTCCATCTTTGCTATTGATATCAGCGCCCGGCTATCGCCCGGACATCGGCCAAATAAGTACGGCCGACACGGACCTCGCGCCCATCTCGCATTTGCGCCATCCAGGTTCCCATACCGTCATGTTTAAAGCCGGCAATCCGGTCGCGCTGAGCGATTGTCGAGCGGTGAAGGCGAACGAAGTTCTGCGGGTCTAGACGGCGCTCCAACTCGCTGATGGTCTGATGCAGAAGATAGGAGCGCAGCCCGACATGCAGCCGCATATAATCCCTCTCCGCCTCGATCAGATCGATGTCGCGCGCCGCTATCCGCACGATTTCAGCCCGATGGGGCACCCAGAATTCCTGTGTGAATCTCGTGTCATCCGGCTTACCGGCGGTTACTTCTGGCGTCACCGCCAATTGGGTGCGGACCCTGGCAATCGCCCGTTCCAGCCGGGCCGGCTCGACCGGCTTCAACAGATAATCCACCGCAGAAACGTCGAAGGCTGCAACCGCAAACTGATCGAACGCGGTGATGAAAATGATTGCCGGCCGCGGCGCGAACCCCTCAAGCGTCCGGGCTACGGCCATACCGTCAAGACCAGGCATCGCGATATCGAGCAGCAACAGGGTCGGCTTTAAAGCCTCGACCAATCTGAGCGCCGCTGCCCCGTCCGATGCCGCACCCACAAGATGAACGTCGGGGATACGGGCGCAGAGGATCTGCAGTCGCTCGATTGCCAGCGGCTCATCATCGACGATCAGCGTCTTGAACGGCGCCATCCCGTTCAGGCCGCCCTAACAATGCAAATCTTGAGCGGCATCGACAATAACACGCGGTAACCGCCGTCCGACCGCGGCCCATAGTGGCAACCGGCATCCGCGCCGAACCGCGCCAACAGCCGGTCGCAGACATTGCGAAGCCCGACGCCGCTGCCGGGCAGTTTCTCGGGAGGCGGTGGCCCGCCCACCTCAATCCTACCGTCGTCTTCGACGATCAAATTGAGACGACCATCTTCGCTGCGGGCACGGATAGTGACGGTAACCGGACGCATGCTGCGCGCCACACCGTATTTTATCGCGTTCTCGACGATCGGCTGCAGGATCATGCCTGGAACCGCCGCATTTTCCAGTTCGGACGGCACGTCGAGCACGACCTTCAGCCGCTCGGGGAACCTGATCTGTTCGATATCGAGATAGAGCCGCTGCATCCGGATTTCATCGATAAGCGCGACATCTTCAGTGGGATCCACGGTCAGGCTTGTGCGAAAGAAATTCGAAAGATTGAGAATCATCTGCTCCGCCTCGTCGCCCTGCTTGCGCATGACGAGGGTCGAGAGCGAGTTCAGCGTGTTGAAGAGGAAATGCGGATTGACCTGATAGCGCAACGCCCGCAGCTGCGCGCTCTGCGCCTCCGCCCTGTACATAGCGGCGTTGCGCTCGGCGAAACGCACCTTCCCGGCATAGGACATGGCGATATAGAGCACGGCCCAAGCGACAATGAAAAAATACCAGTTCAATGCCGAATCCGCGATAACGTGCCAGGGAGCAAACTTGCTCTGGTCCATATCCTTGCGAAGTTCCTGAAGCTCGTAATCCGTCGGATGCACCACATAGAAAGCCCAGAAATTGACTGCGGCATAGGCAAACGACACCGGTAACGAGGCCAGAAAGGCGATCGACACCAGATTGCGCATCGGCTTGCCGTCCAGCCGGCGCAACAGCAGGCACAACAGCCCGGTCAGCAGCATACCGATCAAGCTGACTGCCAACCGCCGTGGCAGCATGCCCAGCTGCCCCGGCGCCTCGACTGCCGCCATTCGGATCGTATTCATGACGAAATAGAAGGCCCAAAACCCGACGATCGACATGATGGCGGCACGCGGCGACAGGCATTCCCCAGCCTGTGCGGATTCGACAGATGCGGACGGGGTAGGCTCCGCGCCGGCATCTGATGGAGAAACCGGCGTCTCCAGAACGATATTAGCCATCGCCATTAGATACCGCATTCACCGGCGGAAAGGTTTAACAGACTTTGACCCCGGTCGAAACGAGCCGGCTGTTCGTCGAATTCACAAGCCGAGCATTATTCCGGTGGACCACCGCGCTTGGCGATCAGGCCACGGCCGGGGTCGTAACCCCAAACGGCCAGGATCATGAAGAAAACGAAGAACCCGCCGACGACGGCTGCAGCCTGCGCATTGAACTTGCCATACATCGAGAAACGGATCAGCTCGACAGCATGGGTGAAGGGATTCACCGAATAGATGCGGTAGAGCCATAGGCTGGATTCTTTTACGCGCCAGAGCGGGTTCAGCGCCGAGGATGCAAAAAACATCGGGAAGATGACGAAATTCATCACCCCGGCAAAATTCTCGAGCTGCTTGATGAAAGAAGACAGGACCAAACCCAGAGCCCCGAGCATCAACCCCGCCAGGATCATCGCCGGCAACATTTCGATATAGCCGAGCGGCGGCGGCTCAACGTCCCAGATTAGCGCGATCGCCAGAAACATATAGACCTGGACGATGGAAACGGCGACGCCGGCCATCAGCTTCGACAGCAGCAGAAACCAGCGCGGAAAAGGGCTGATCATAAGCGTTTTCATACTGCCCATCTCGCGGTCATAGACCATCGACAACGAACTTTGCATCCCATTGAAAAGCTGAATCATCGCAACCAAGCCGGGCGCGATGTAGACCTCATAGGGGATATAGGTGTCGTAGGGCTCGATGATCGACAGGCCCAGCGTAAAGCGGAAGCCGGCCGCGAAGATGCCGAGCCAGACCAATGGGCGAACCAGAGCCGATATGAACCGACTTCGCTGATTTAACCAGCGCAGCGCCTCGCGGTTCAGAATACCGAGAAAGGCGCGCAGATATTGAGCCGCCCTCATGGTTTACCCTTCCCGCCCGGTGCGCCCTGAGTGAGCTTGTCGAACGCGCCGCGCAAATTGGACTCGCCCGAAGACTGAATGACAGCGGTCGCTGTGCCCGTCGCGAGGACTTTTCCTTTATGCAAAACGACGACCTTGGAATTGTCGTCCGCCTCGTCAATCAGGTGGGTTGCCCACAAAACCGCCATACCGCGCTCTGCACAAAGGCCGCGCACATGGTCCAGCAAGAACTGTCGGCTATCAATATCCAGGCCAACAGTCGGCTCATCGAGAAGCAACAAATGCGGGTTGTGAATCAACGCACGCGCCAGTTCGACACGTCGCCGTTGACCGCCGGACAATTGTCTCGCCCTGTCCCGCCGTCGATCGTTCAACCCGATCCGTTCCAACTCGGCAGTGATGCGTGGACCGGCGACCGATTTGGCCATGCCGTGCAGGGCGGCATGGTAGAACATGTTCTGCTCGACCGTCAGGTCGAGATCGAGTGTCGACTGCTGAAAAACCGCCCCGATCTTGGCCAGCGCCTTAAGATATTTCGTCCGCAAGTCGGCGCCGTAGACCGAAATCGACCCGTAACGGCTATGATAAAGCCCTGTCACCAGCGCGAACAGTGTCGTCTTGCCTGCCCCGTTGAGCCCAAGCAGTACGGTAAAGTCACCCGCCGCGATATCGAAGCTGACATCGTCGAGCGCCTTGCGGGCATCAAAACTGTGGCTGACATTACGCACCGCGAGGGCCAGTGAGGCATCATCCGTCATGGCGCAACCGCCACGCCCCAGGGCGAACGGCCGACCGGTACAGACTTGGTCGCCTTTTCATCGGCTACATCGATGACGGTAATGTCGTTACTGACACCATTGGCGGTAAACAACCGCTTCTGGTCGGGAGAGAAGGCCATGTTCCATACACGCTGGCCGACCAATATATATTTCTGCACTTCGAAGCTTTTCGTGTCGATGACAGCAACCCTATTGGCGGGCCCCAAAGCCACAAAGGCGACTTTCCCGTCTTTCGTGATTTTGATGTCGACCGGCTGAGCCTGAGCCGAGGTCAAGCCCGGTATGTCGAACTTGATCTTCTTGACGATCGAATGAGTCGCGGCATCGATCACCGCGACCGCGCCGCCGACTTCTGATGAAACCCATACCTGCCGACCGTCGGGCGACCAGGTGGCAACCCTGGGGCGACTGTCGACCAGCACATTGGCAACGACTTTGTTCGTCGCGGTATCAATGAAATGGGCCATGCTGGTGGTCTCGGACGTATCAACGACCGTCTTGCCATCCGGGCTCATTGCCATGCCCTCTGGCTCGATCCCCACCGGCGTCTCGGCAACAATCTTGGCCGCCGCAATGTCGAGCACGGAAACCTTGTTGTCGTTTTCGTTGGCGATATAGAGCAGCTTGCCATCAGGGCTGGTATCGAACCGTTCCGGGTCAGGACCGCTTGGGAGGGTCCGCACGATTTTCAGCGTCGTGAGGTCGAGCACTTCGATACGGTCGGAATCGCTGGCACAAATATAGAGGCTCTTGCCATCTACCGAGAGCAGTATGGCGCGCGGTCTCTGTCCGACCTTGATCGTATTGGTGATGGCGAGCGACTGGCCGTCCAGGACCGTGATTGTATTGTCCTTTTCGTTGGAGACGAATATGCGGTCGGCCAGGGCTGGCTCGGCGAAGATGACGCCGGTGACAAGGGCCGCGGCGAAGATTATTCTCGGCGTCATGGCATATGGCACTTCGTTTCGGGGCGGTCGACACCAAGCGTGTCGAGTTCTGAGAATTGATGTAGGAAGCCCGGCTGCGGCGACACCGACACCAGCGAACGTGCATCGGCAAGCAAGACTGGCTGACGCAATTGTCCATCCCACTCTCGGAATGTCAATTTTGTTCCCTTGAATCCGGCGAGGTCGAAATCTTTCCCCCGCATAAAATCTCCGATTTTTGCCGGGTCAACAGTTGAACCGCGCGTCGCCGCCTCGCCCACCGCGCGAACGGCCAACCAAGCGCCATAATCATTGTCGGTCATCCAACGATTGGCCTGCTTCTCAAACCTGCTTTGCAGTTGCGTCGCACCCCATTGTTCGAACGGCCGCGCCCATGCGGACGGCACGAGCCCTTGAGTGCCGGCGATCGGCCTGGATAAAGTGGTGCGATAGGCCAGATCGTCCCCGAAATTACCGGCTTCATCAGCAACCACGAGAAGATCGTAGTCCTTAACGTCCTGGGTCACGCGTGCGACTTCGGCTTCGACAGCATAATGACCGGTATCGGTACGCCGGGACCCTGGGTCGAAGGTCCAGGGAATTTCCTGGACGATTTTAATACGAAATTTATGAGCAGAGTTGCGGATTGCGTCGGCATAATCTTTGTCGGCGGGATCTGCGCCAATCACCAGAGCGATGCTGCTCCACTTCTTGATCATCATATATTGCATCAGAGCGTCGGCCAGCATCGCTCGACTTGGCAAAGTGTGAAGCACATTGCGGCGACAACTCTCCGCCCGAAGCGCATCGTCATGCGTCGTAGCGTCCAGAATTGTAACGGCTTTGGCTTCGGGCAGGTCGGCTACCTGGAGCAACACTGGCGCGGGCAGATCGGCAACGAACAGCTTATCGCCGGCCGCAATGCGCCTCTTAAACGCGTCGACCACGCCAGCGGCATCGGGAGCAATCTCTTCGTTCAATCGAAAATTCTGACCGAGAAACTGACCGGTCGTTTGATTATCGCTGAGAGCCAGTCTCGCTCCTTGCAGCCCCTCATCCTGCGGCGGTTGATCCAGATAGAATGCCGGCAAGACCCGTTCAACTTTCAGGCCGATATAGGTAACGTCGATCGGCGCAGAGATTGCTGCTGTTTGCGCCAATGCGGGACCGCTACAGGCCAAAAGCCCAATAACCCAGGCAACGGCGACCCAGTCTCGACATAACGTGGCGGAAATCACCCGAATTGAATTCGAATCGCGTCTTCGCCTCATCACATCCTCCCATACGCAATACGCCGGCCAGCGTCATTGCCCGCATGCCGACGTCGGAGATATTTGCTCGCGCTAGCGACGATTCGCTATAATAAACGCACCTATGCCGTTTTCCCGTCGAACTGTTTTATCAACCGTCCTGACCGGCGCACTGTCGAGTGCGCTCGCCGGACCTCTCGCGCGAGCTGCAGACGCGACCGTCCGCATAGGAATATTGCCGTTCGGCACTGCCGCTTGGGAACTTGATGTCATTCGACGCAACGGCTTCGACAAGGCGCAGAATGTGGCGATTGAGGTGATCGAGTTCGAATCGTCACCAGCCACGCAAGCAGCGTTGCAGGCTGGGCGGGTGGACATGATCGTCCTCGATTGGCTTTGGGTCGTTGGCCGAAGGGCGGAAGGCGCAGATTGGACCTTCGCCCCGGTTTCCAGCGCAGCTGGCGGATTAGTAGCGCGACCGGGACGTACAAAAATCATCGCGGATCTCCCCGGCACGAAACTGGGCATTGTCGGCCCACTGGACAAAAATTGGCTGATCCTCCAGGCCTATGCCAAGCACAAGTTCGACATCGATCTCGATCAGACAATCGAGAAAGTTGTCGCGCCGCCGCCCGAACTGCTTCGCAAACTGAGCGCGGGACAAGTCGAAGCAATGGTGACGTTCTGGCCCTTCGCCGCCAAAGCCGAAGCTCAAGGCATGCAGCACGTCATCAGCGTTCAAGAAGCTGTACGCGAGTTAGGCGTCGTGACCAGCGTGCCCTTTTCCGGATTCGTCTTCTCCAGAGGATGGGCAGTGAACAACCGATCATTGGTCGACGGATTTCTGGCGGCGGGCGCCCAGGCCCGCGCCTTGATGGAGGCTTCCGATGACGAGTGGCTTCGCTTGAAACCGATTCTGAATGCTGAAGACGAAGTTGAATTTAAGCAGCTTAAGAATGCCTACCGGCAAGGCATTATCGGGCAGCCCAGCAACATCCAGCGCGCCGCGATGGCGCAGCTTTACCGCATTCTGGCAGAGATCGGCGGGTTTGGAATGGTCGGCGCCACCACGGAGATTCCGCCGGGTACATTCTGGTAGCACATAAACATTATAATGCATTATAAAGCGCCGCATCGAGCAGACATATGCTGCTTGCCTCGACGACGGAAGACTATAAGAGCAGGGCTTGGAATTCGAAGGGACTGGGGATGATCCGATACAGACAGGCAAAGAGCCTCTTCGCCGCCGTGACGTTAGGCGCAACATTTGCGATTTGCCTTTTCAATTCGGCGCAAAATGGGGCGTCAGCGGCAGAATCGTCGTCGAACTGGCCTTCTTTCTTCGGCAACGACCAAGCTTGGAGCTATAGTCCGCTCGATCAAATCAACCGTGACAACGTTAAGCGTCTATCGGTGGCCTGGGCTTTTTCTACTGGCGAAAAAGGGCTTGGCGCGACGCCATTGGTCGTCGATGGAACCATGTATCTGGTGGCGCCGAGCAATCGCCTCTTCGCTCTCGACGCTGCAACCGGCCGCCAGATTTGGAGCTATTCGCGCGAGGCACCTCAGGGACAACTTGGTGGCCTCGGCGGTGCTACCGGACTTGCAATGGGGTTCGGCCTGGTTTTTGAAGGAACACTCGACAACCACATGGTTGCGATCGACGCAAAGACGGGGCACCAGGTCTGGGACGTGCAGATCGAGGATTACCGCCAGTGCAAATGTACTACGTCTTTCACGCCGATCCTGGCAGGCGATAAAGTTGTGGTCGGCGCACGCGGCGACATCGCGCATCGCGCCTATATTACCGCCTATGACGCAAAAACGGGGAAACAGGCTTGGCGATTCTGGGCCATCCCAGGCAAAGGCGAACCCGGCAACGACACCTGGAAGGACGATCAGTGGAAATTGGGCGGCGGTTCGACTTGGCTGGGCGGCTCATACGATCCGAAGCTTAATCTCATCTATTGGGGCGTGGGCAACCCGCAGCCGATGCTGAATGCCAAGGCCCGCCCGGGCGACAATCTTTACACCGATTCGGTTGTCGCGCTGGACGCCAATACCGGCAAAATTAAATGGTACTTCCAAGAAAATCCTAACGATTCTCTCGATTACGACGCGACGCCCGAGCCCATACTCATCGATATCGAGCGCAACGGTAAGATGGAACCGCTGCTGCTGCATCCCAATAAGTCGGGTTACACGTACCTTCTGAATCGCGAAACCGGGAAATTTGTCGCCGGCTGGTCGCATGTCGATCTGCTGAACTGGTCGAAGGGATTGGACAAGGACGGCAAACCGATTGATCCCGTACAGACGGAAATCGGTATCGATAAGCTGATCTGTCCGTCGCTTTACGGCTCACGAGCCGGCAATCACTCCACCTACAGCCCGAAAACCGGCTGGTGGTATAATACTTCTTTCGAGGTCTGCGCCCAGACAAAGGCAATACCGCCGATGGCGGCCAAAGAGGGCGACATGTTCATGGGTGGATATATCAGACCTGTGCGTTCCACCAGCACCAAACCGTTTATCGCGGCCTTCGATCCGCTCACGGGTGCGCGGAAATGGACTCACGAGACCGAAATATTGACCACGTCGGCGCTTACCGCGACGGCCGGAGACCTGATTTTCGGCGGCGACCCGTTCGGGATGGCCTGGGCGTTGGACGCGAGAACAGGCAAGACCTTGTGGAGTTTTTCCACCGGCGGCGGCATATCGAGCTCTCCAATCAGCTATGGCGTGAGCGGCAAGCAATATGTCGCGATCGCGACCGGCTTGACGGGCGCCCCCGGGACTTTGGTCGCGCCGCTTTGGCCGGAATTCAAAGACCGCGTACCGCCAGTCGGCTCTACCTTGTTCGTCTTCGCGCTTCCGGAGGCAGCTGCCAATGCGCAATAATGCTTTTGCCATTGCGCTGATCTGTGCAGCGGCTACCACCTCGACAGGCAATGCAGCGCCGTCAGCAGCAGCGCTGGAAGCAGGTGGAAATCTTTTCGCCATTACATGCAGCAGTTCCTTCTGTCACGGCGACGCGGGGATTGGCGCGCGCGGACCTTCACTGCGCAACCGTAATTTTCCGCCGGATTTCGTCCGCAACACGATGCTGAATGGCCGATCCGGCACGCCGATGCCAGCCTTCAAGGATGCGCTGACCCCGGTTGAAGTAGCGATGATCGTCAATTATGTGATGTCGCTATCACCGGGAAACCACCAGGAAGATGGGGGCACGGCAGCGGCGGCCACATCCGCGCCGATTGATTTGAGCAATCAGGCGATACGAGGTTCAGATTTGTTTTTCGGCGCCGTTCACCCTGCCGGATGCGCTCTCTGCCACAGCTACGGCGGCAAAGGCGGACCGATAGGTCCCGATCTTTCTGCGGTGGCCGCAAAAACCCCGAGCGCACTCTATCGGAGCATCACGCAGCCTGCGCCGTCGAACGACGGTTATGCTGCTGTAACCGTGACCACCAAAGACGGCAGCAAGTTTGCCGGTCTCAAACACGATCAAACAGATCAGCAAGTCGGACTTTTCGACGTCTCCACGACGCCGCCGGTTTTGCGCAGCTTTTACTTCGCCGACGGCATCAAAACTGAGGCCTACGCCGGCGCAGCGCTCTATCGACATGATTTGAGCGGTTACTCTAAATCAGATGTCACGGATATCATTGCGTTCCTGAAATCCGCCACTGGCGAAGGGAAAGCCGTGACCCCGCAAGAACTCGGTTTGCAATAGGACTAGACGATGAGCGAGAGCACCCAGAATCGGAGCGACCTCTTAGCCCGGATCGATAGGCTGGAGTCGATCGATGAAATTCGCCAACTGGCAGCCAAATATTCGTTGGCGCTGGACATGCGCGATTCCGATGCCTGGGTCGGATTGTTTCCCGAGGACGTGAAGGTCAGCGAGAGCGAGAGCGGCAGAGCGGCGCTCAAGCGTTGGTTCGACGACACGATGCGGCAGCAGTTTAATGGTACTTCCCACCACATCGGCGGCCATATCATCGAGTTCATCGATCCGGATAATGCACAGGGTGTGCTTTATTCCAAGAACGAGCACGAAACCGGCCCCGAATGGGTCATCATGCAAATGATGTATTTCGACCGCTATCAGCGGATTGGCGGGCGTTGGTATTTCCGCCGCCGTTTACCACTTTATTGGTACGCCACAGACCTCAATAAGCCGCCGATTGGCGACCGCAAAATGCGCTGGCCCGGCAGGGAGCCCTATGAGGGCGGATTTCACGATCTTTTCCCGTCATGGCGCGAGTTCTGGGCGCAAGGCGCGCCGGTCCATTCGCCGGTTGCCGATCCGGCGCCGTTGGACAAATTCATCGACACAATGCGGCGCGGACAAAAAGCACCGTCGGTTAGGGTCCGCTGATGACCAACCTGTTCGACCCGGTTCGGCTGGGCGATATCGATCTGGCCAACCGTGTCGTTATGGCGCCAATGACCCGCAGTCGGGCAGGCGCAGGAGACGCCCCGACGGATCTTAATGTCGAATATTACCGCCAGAGAGCTTCAGCCGGTCTGATCGTCAGTGAGGGCACACAACCGAGCGCAGACGGCAAAGGATATTGTCGTACACCCGGGATCCACAGTGTCGCGCAGATCGCCGGTTGGCGAAAGGTAACCGAAGCTGTCCATGGTGAAGGCGGCAAGATCGTCCTGCAAATCATGCACTGCGGCCGTATCGGCGCCAAACTGAACAAAGACCCCGACGCAGAGACGATTGCGCCATCGGCAATTCGCGCAGCGGGACAGATGTTTACCGATGCCGCAGGCATGGTTGACTTCGATGAGCCCCGCGCGCTGGAAACTGACGAAGTTCCGGGCGTAATTGCCGAATTCGGTCAAGCGACGGCGAATGCCTTGGAGGCCGGGTTCGATGGCGTCGAATTGCACGCAGCGAGCGGCTACCTGCCGATGCAGTTTCTTTCCACAGGAACCAACAAGCGCACGGACCGTTATGGCGGGTCCGCTGAGAATCGGATTCGTGCCGTAGTCGAAATGCTCGAAGCAATGGCGAAGGTTGCCGGTCCGGGTCGTGTCGGCATCCGCATCTGTCCGGGTGTCCTGTTCAACGATATTCACGACGATGACCCTAGGGAAACCTATAGTGCCTTGCTGAAGACGATCGACCCGATGAAGTTGGCCTATTTGCATCTGATCCTGCTGCAGACGCCCCAGGTCGACGGATTTGCGGTTGCGCAGGCCAATTATACCGGCCCGATGATCCTGAACGACAGCATCACCTTGGAGCGCGCTAACCAATTGATCGATACCGGTGTCGCTGCGGCCGTATCATTTGCCCGTCATTTCCTGGCAAACCCGGACTTGGTGCATCGATTGAGATCGGGCGCCGAACTGGCTCGTTTCGACCGAAAAACCCTCTATACGCCAGGCTCGGCCGGCTATACCGACTATCCGATGATTTATAAATAGACCGTAGTGTGGAGTTTCGGCAGACAAACAACCGGGCCGGCTATCGCTGGATAACCCCGAGACAATAAACATTTCGACGACAAATGAAGGATAGGAAGCATGGGCGATAGGATGAAAGGGAAGGTCGCGTTCATCACCGGCGGTAGCGACGGGATTGGACGGGCAACAGGGATCAGACTGGCTGAGGAAGGCGCGCATGTGATCATTTGCGCCCGCAGACCGGAGAATCTTGCCGATGCCGAAGCAGCGATCAAGGCTGTAGGCGGTTCCGTTGAGGCTCTGCAGTTGGATGTCGGAGACACGGATGCCTATGCCAAAGCTATAAACGACGCAGCCAAACGTCACGGCCGGTTGGACGCCTTGGTCAATAACGCCATGTCGGTCCACTATTCCTCGATCCTCGATACCTCGCTCGAAGACTGGCGCGCCGATTTTCTGGTCAATGCCGATGCGGTGTTCGTCGGCACCAAGACCGCTTTAAAAATCATGTACGGACAGCGGAGCGGTTCGATCGTCAACATATCGTCGACCAATGGTCTATTGGCCATGATCGGGATGAGCAGTTATTCGGCGTCGAAGGCAGCTTTGATTCAATTCAGCGCTGTCGCCGCAATGGAAGCGGCGGAGCATAATGTCCGAGTCAACGTGATCGCCCCCGGCCAAATCTTGACCCCCGCCGTAGAAAATTTCGCCAAATACGATCCGGACCGCGCGTCCAAGGCGACTGCTGCGATCCCGATGAAACGCGGCGGACAGCCTAAAGAATTGGCGGATGCCGTGCTTTTTTTAGTATCCGACGAATCGACTTTCGTGACCGGCGTATGCCTGCCCGTCGACGGCGGCAAATCCGTCCAGATGAATATTCCAAGCTAAGGGGACAGAGATCATGCTTCTGAAAGACAAGCGCGCGGTCGTAACCGGCGCGGCGCAGGGAATCGGACGAGCAATTGCATTGCGTCTGGCCGCCGAAGGCGCGCGCGTCGCCGTATTAGATATCCACGAAGCCGCTGCAAAGGCAGTATGGGCAGACAGCGAACCAGGAAGACACCTGGGATTCGCCTGCGATATCGCGGACAGCAAAGCAGTTGACGCGGTGTTCGCCAAAATCAGTGAAGCGTTCGGTGGTGTGGATATTCTGGTCAACAATGCCGGCATCGGGCGCGGTCCGAACGACGGCAGCGATCAGATGTACGCCGGAATCGCCGAACGCAGCGGGCAACTTGCCCGCGGAGAGAAGCCGACAGCCCACCCAGACCAGATGATCCATATGTCAGATGAAGGTTGGGCACGCGTATTGGGCGTCAATCTGACCGGCCAGTTCTATTGTGCGCGCGCGGCTGTACGGCTGATGGTTGCGGAAAATGTCGTCGGCAATATCGTCAATATCGCCTCCACATCAGCGGCTTCAGGTGAAGGCCCTCTGCACTATGTAACCAGCAAGGCCGCCGTCGTCGGCTTTACTAGAGGGTTGGCCCGGGAACTTTCGACTCGCGGAATTCGGGTTAACGCGGTTCACCCTGGCGCGACCAATACACCGATCATGGGCAATCTGCCCGACGAAATGGTCAAGGCGATGGAGGCCGCCATCCCCTTGGGAAGGATGGCGCGCCCCGACGAAGTTGCTGCAGCAGTCGCCTTTCTGGCGAGCGATCAAGCGAGTTACGCAACCGGAAGCGTGTTGACCGTGAACGGTGGACAATACTTCGCCTGAGGTAACTAGGATGAGGGATGTTTTCGACGCCGAACCCTTCCGCGTCGCGGTACCCGACGCGGTGCTGGACGACCTGAAAGACCGGCTGGCGCGAACGCGCTGGCCGATTGAGGCAAATGCGCCCCCTTGGTTTTACGGCACCGACCTCACCTACCTCAAAGCGGTCGTCGCGCACTGGCACGACAACTACGACTGGCGGAAATGGGAAGCGAAGCTAAACCGCTTTCCCCAATACAAGGCGACTGTCGGCGGTCGGCAGTTGCACTTCATTCTCGAGCGAGGATCCGGTGACAATCCCCTGCCCCTTATACTGACTCACGGCTGGCCCGGATCGGTTGTCGAATTCCTCGATGTGATTGAACCTTTAGCCCACCCGGAACGGTTCGGCGGCGACGCAAAAGACGCCTTTACGGTCATCGTTCCCAGCCTGCCGGGTTATGGATTTTCGGACCCGCCCGACGCGCCGATAACGCCGCGAGATATCGGCGCACTATGGCGAGAACTGATGGTCGATGTTCTGGGTTGCGAGCGCTATGTCGCTCAAGGCGGCGACTGGGGCGCATGCATCACCTCATGGCTGGCATTCGACCACCCCGAGCATCTGGCAGCCATCCACCTGAATATGCTGGGCCTTTTGCCATTTCGCGGCGAAGGGGTTCCTTCGATGACCGAGGAGGAGATGGACTGGCTGAAAGCTGCCCAGGAGAAATCACTCCTGGAGTCGGCCTATCAGCAGATTCAAGGCACAAAGCCTCAGACCCTAGCCTACGGCCTTACCGATTCACCGGCCGGTCTTGCAGGCTGGATTTTGGAAAAATTTCACGGTTGGACGATTCCCGGTTCGCCCGAAGCACCGCCCTTCGATACGGATGATTTGCTGACCAACGTCATGCTCTATTGGCTGAACGGCATCAACGCTTCGACTTGGCTGTATGTTGCACTGGTCAATGGCAATGCGTTTTTCCTGAATCCCGGCGAGCGCATCGGGATACCCACCGGCCTCTTCCTTTTCCCGAACGACTTGCTTCCTCCGCCGCCCGAAAGTTGGTCCCGTCGTGTCTATAACGTTACCCACCGGCGCGTCAGTGCCGACGGCGGACATTTCGCTGCGTTCGAAAAGGGGAATTTGCTCGTTGACGATATGCGACGATTCTTCCGATCTTATCGGTAACGCTGACGCAGGCTCAGCATGCCGGTTGTCCAACGCGATTATTGGCTACGGATCGGCGCGGATCTACGGAGCCGTTTGAGCTCTCTTTGAAATTGCTTTTTTCTTGGGCTCGAGGACTTAAGCGCTTCGAATACCTTCTGAGGGCCCAGTCGCTCAATCAAACGTGCAATTTCCGGATGCCAGATCTGCCCAGTAGCGAGACGGTCGACAGCCGCGTCCCAGCTGCCCGGATAGAGATTTCCGCACAGAATTTCATGAAACCGCGCCGGGTTGGCCCCGAAGATGCGGGTTAGCTCGCTGAAAATTACGCCTTGTGCCCGAAGCACATGCACCGTCATCGCATCTTCGAATGTCAGTCGGGGCGGAAGCAATGAATTTGGCATATTATCCTCCTCCGGCTACCTCCGAAACACGCGGCCGTGACCTACACCCTGCGCACCCTCACGAGAACGCGTCCAAGTGTCGCCCACCGGATGACCACCATTGGGCATAAAAAAAGCTCGGCGGACGATCTCTCATCCGCCGAGCCGGTGACTGAATAGCGACAACGCGGAACCGATTTTCGGTCCCGCGCCGACGTTATCGTTACGAAGTCATACCGTTGTCATAGACGATCTGGACCCGGCGGTTCTGGGGTTCCTTCACGCCGTCCTTGGTCGGAACCAGCAGGTCGCGCTTGCCCTTGGCGACGATCTCGATCTCAGACGACGCGATGCCGTCCTTCTCGAGCTCTGCCGCGACCGATTCCGCACGGCGGCGGCTGAGACGCATATTGTAGGCGTCCGAGCCGACTGTATCCGTGTGGCCTGTCACGGTCAGTTGAGTGACCTTGGCCGGGCCGGCATTCTTGGCGGCTTGATCGACGATAGTCGTCGCGTCGGCCGTCAGATCAGACTTGTTGAAGTCGAAGAACACCAGATANNGATAGCTCTTCGGAACCGAAGGCGCAGCAGCAACCGGCGCAGGCGGCGCATAGGGCGTCGTTTCTTCCGGCGCCGATTCCCACGGCATGGTGAACTTTACCCCGAAGTAGATGTAGCGGCCGATAACGTCATAGACATCAGGGACGGTGTTCGTCCCGGTAACGCCGGAAGCAAGCCCGGCGCCAGTCTGCTGAAACTGCTGATAGACGATGGGCGGCTGCACATCGAACAGGTTGTTCACGCCGATATAGGGCTCAATCGAATCAGTCAGGTGATAGTGGATGCTGACGTCATTATAGACGAAAGGCTGGAAGGTTGGGCCGCCTTGACCGCCGTCATAGCTCTGCGACCCCAAATACCGCAGCTGCCAATTCACTTCGAACTGGTCGTTGTTATAGCCCAGGTTCAAATTCCACCTGTTCTTCGGTGCACCGAAGAGACCACGCTCGTTGGTCGTCGAGCCGTTGATGCTCGTATATTCCAATTGCTGCAGGTAGGTGTAGTTCCAACCGACGGTTACGGTGCCGTCGCCCCAGCCTGAACCCGTGAGGGCCACGGCCGCGTCGTTGAGGCCGATGCTGTAGTGCAGCGCTATGTCGAGTCCGCGCTCGTCATAAGAACCGACGTTGATCGGCTCCTGATCGACGCCTTGGATCAGGCCAATATTTGGCCCGCTGGTGAAGCGGCGAACCGCGTCACAGAAATTCGACGACCCTGTATCGGCGCATTGGTCGGCCTCGGTCTGGATGTCGATCGACTGAACCGCGTTCGCGATCTTGTAACGGAACGCGTCAACAGAAGCCGAAAAGCCTGAAATCCAGCGCGGCTGGATGACCACGCCATAGGTCAAGACTTCGGCGCGCTCGTTGGTCAGGTTGGTGTTGCCCTGAATATAGCTGAGCTCTGTCTGCTGGTTGTTGATGCTTTCGACGAACCCACCGGGTGCGTTGATGCGAGCAGCTAGACCGGGAATTGCCAAGCAGTTCGCCAAGCGCTTGGACGGGTTCGGAGCGCCGGCAATGCCAAGGGCGGCGCAAGGATCGTTCACAGAAACTGCCGATTCGCCGCGTCCTTGATAGAGGTCGGATAGATCAGGGGCGCGGATGGCAACCGAATTGACTGCGCGGAAGGTGATATCTTCAATCGGGGTATAGGAAAGCCCGTAGTTGTAGGACTGTTTGCCGCCGACATTCGAATTAGAATAGTCGCTATAACGGAACGAGGCATTCAGCGTCAGATTCTTGGCGCCCGGCAAATCCTTCAGCACAGGCACGACCGCTTCTGTCCAGAAATCGTCGACCGTGTAGCTGCCGCCCGATGGAGGCTGTGAGGTGTCAAGATCGTCGCCAGCCTCACTTACGGGATCACCGCGGTTATACCCGGATTCGGTCCGGTGCTCGTAGCCGGCCGCCAAACGCAGATCGCCATAGGGGAGCGTATAGACCGGGCCATTGATGTCGATATTGAAGTCATTCTGCTGGTTCTGGTCGCTATAGGATCTGATGTCCTTGATATAATTGATCGCAGCCGCCGTGGCAGAGCCTGCGCCAAAAAGATTGATCGGCACGCAACCTGCCGCCCGCGCAGCAGGGTCCGAGCAGACGATCTGACCGTTGACTACGCTGGCATTCAACTCCTGCTGGAGTTTGACGACATTCGCACTAACACCAGCCTGGAAGTTATCCATCTCGCTATAGCTGTAGACGGCTTCCCATTTGAAACTGTCGAACACATCGCCCTTGAAGCCAGTGACGAGTGCAAAGTTGGTACGCGTATCGTCGGAGCCGCGATTGCCGAGTTCGGCAAAGCGGCGGCGCCAATCATCGAACCCGCCGTTCCCGTCGTTGACATTGCTAAGGCCTTGCGCGGCAAGGGCCGCAGGTATGTAGGGATTCGTCAGAGGAAGCTCGAGGTAATCGCCGTTGAAACCGATCGGGGTCGCGCCGCCACCGCCGATCGCGATCGGCTCGAGAACGCTGGTCGCGGTATCACGGGAGTAACGACCGTCGACGAAGAACGTGATGTCCGGCGTAATATCGAAGCTGGTCTTCTGATAGAGCTTAATATCCTGAGTCGGAATTTGAATCGTGCGGACCGCCTCCCGGTTAAAGCCATCGGTCGCAGAATCAAAGGGGTGGACCGTCCCGTTCGGAAGGGTGGTGTAGAGACCGTTGTTGGTATCGAACTCACCATTCAGCGTATAGCTGCTCGGGCCATAGTGACCGGGAAGAACGCTCGATGCGCTGATGTCATTGGCCGCGAAAGAGCGGTCCTTGGACAGAACGGAACTCTGATCGCGGAATTCGAGACCAAATACGATATGACCACGATCATCGGCGAAGGACGTGCCGGTCAGCAGGTCGAATGTTTCGGTCCTGTCATCGCCCTGACCGGTTGTCAGGCCAAACTGCTCGTTAGCCATCAAACCGCTATAATGGTCACGCAGGACGATATTAACGACGCCGGCGACAGCTTCCGACCCGTAAGCGGCCGAACCGCCGCCGGTCACAATATCGACATGGTCGATCAGAAACGTCGGGATCGTGCTGATGTCGACTGCCTGGGCACCCTGGCCAACGGCCACGCCGCTGACTGTGCGGCGGCCATCGATCAGAACCAGCGTGCGATTCTGGCCAAGGTTACGCAGATTGATGGTGCTGATACCCTCGCCGTCGTCCGAGAAGTTGGTGTCGACATTCGAGAAGCCGGTGACGCCCGTCTGCGGCAGCTGATTGAGCGAGTCCGCAAGGTTGGTGATACCGGTTGACTGCAACTGGGCGGTAGAGATCGACACGACGGGAACGGTGGTTTCCAAGCTCGTCCGGGCAATGTGGCTACCGGTGACTACGATTTCTTCCATAGCCGGCGCGGCCGGCGCGGTGGAAGCCGCAGGTTGGTCTTGCGCGGCGGCACTCCCGATCGTCATCAAAGTGACGGCGGCGCCAATCAAGGCAATTCGTGACGTTTCGGTGCGTAAGAGCGCGACTCTGACAGACATTGTTCTTTCTCCCAGTCATGCTGAATATGCATAGCACTCACTCCTATATTGAATAGCAGAAAAATTGCTACATCCTTTGGGTCATGCTGGATCAGAAACTCAGGCTCTGTCGCTTTTTTGCAACATAATCACAATCACCGTTTGAGACAGGATTTTGATGGTACGATATGTGCGCATGCATACTAACTAAATGTCGAAATTTGTTGCAGAGCGTCCGCTTGCGGGCCATCGATAGGTTTCGGCTTAAGCAAAAATACTGGGGTGGGTCAGCAGCATGGCAATAAGGCTTTCACATCGGGGAATATGCGTCAGCGACTTCGAGCAGTCCCTGAGTTTTTATCGCGACGGTCTGGGATTTTCGGAGGCGGAGCATTTCGCCATGGACGACCCGGCGCTGAGTACCGTGATGGAGGTGCCGGGGTCGCAGATACGGGCTCAGATGGTGCGCAATGCTCAGGGAGTCACGCTGGAGCTTTTGCAGTTCGTAAAGCCGGAGACATATGGCCCACGGGAGCGCAGGCCCAACAATCAATACGGTCTCACCCACCTGGCCTTTTACGTCGACGATATCGACAAAACGGCAGCACAGGTTCGCGAAGCCGGCGGCCGGGTCTATGAACATACGCGGGGATACTTCCCGCAGGGCCAGACTACGATGATGTATTGCACGGACCCGGACGGCGTGCGGATCGAATTGATGCACAACCCGGATATTGCCGGCCGCTTTTCCCATTCCGGCATCTGCGTTAGCGACATCGATAAATCGATGATGTTTTTCGATAAGGCGATCGCCTTTGCCCCAGCGGAGAACTATGCCCTGTCGAACCATTCCGAATGGCTCGATATCGTCAATGAACTGAACGGCGTGAAGCTGCGCGCGCAGATGGTACGCAGCGTCGAGGGAAATACTATAGAGCTGTTAAAGATGGACCAGCCGGCCTGTTTCGGGCCGCGCGAACGCCGCCAGATGAACCAGTATGGCCTGACCCATTTGGCCTTTCACGTTGACGACATCGATGCTGTGGCCGCCGATGTCATAACGGCAGGCGGACGGACCTATCCGCAAACCCGCGCGACTTTCGCCAGTGGCGTCGAGATTATGTATTGCACGGATCCGGACGGGGTCCGCGTCGAACTGATGCGAACCCCGTAATTGGCAGGGACTATTCGGCTGCTTCGGCGAATTTCTCAGCGCGCAAAGTCGCCGCGGCGTCGTGGCCAATCAACTTGTCGTAGTTGATGTGCATACGCAGAACATTTTGCTCGCGCTTGCCTAGGATGATGGACGGCACCGCTCCAGCCTCCATCATGATCTGCGAACTCGACTGAACCGCCATATCCTCGTCGAGGGCAACCTTTAGCAGCAGGTCCGCGATCATCTTGTCCCGCGCCTTGACTTCGTCGGTGGCGTTGCGGCCCCAACCGTAGGTGCGGAAAATATAATCGCATTTCCCCGGCTCATCGCTGGGCTCGCTACGCTGGAAGAAGGCGATCAATTCGCCCGCCCCGATCACGGTGTTGGGGAAAATCGCGTTCGAGACCGAGAAATTGCAATATTCAGGCCATTCTGATTCCGGCAGATCGCGCAGCTTGGCGATATCTGGTCCCACCGACACCAAAGTGTGGTGCAAACCGAAATCAAGATGGAGGAATTGCGGCAAGGTCATCGGCCCCACCGTTTCAGGGTGGAGATAGGGGACGTGATAGCCTTCGACGCCGCCGTCGACGGCATGTTTCCAGTTTATCCGGGCCGGGGCGCGATATTCCTGCACCAAGCGCAGATCCTCGAAGTGATAACCAGCCAAATGGGCCTTCATCGGACCGAAGAACTCGTCGAAATCGACATGCCCGTCGGGCTGTGGGTGAACCAGGATCAGCCCGATATCCTCGGCGATCGGCAAGGGAATTAGGTCGCGATCCTTAAGCTGATCATCGTCGAACGCGCCGCGACTAGGGACGCTCATCAGCGACCCGTCGATGCCGAAAGTCCAGCCGTGATAGGGGCAAGTGAATCCCTTGGCGTGGCCGCAACCTTCGGCGATCTTTACGCCGCGATGGCGACAGGCGTTGAGAAAGGCCTGCGCCTTTCCGTCCTTACTGCGCACGAGCAAGATAGGCTTGCCCACAATCTCGGTCGCATAAAAATCACCCGGGTTCGGAATGTCAGCGCTGTAGGCGATCAACTGCGGCCGCTTTAGGAAGAATTCCTGCTTTTCCCGCTCAAACCGCTCCTTATCGGTGAAACGGCCGATATCGAATTCCCGCGATTCCTCGCCGTACTCGATCTCGTCCTTATCGAGCATCGACAAAACCTGCTTTGCGATGGCTATACGATGTTCGCGGTCCATGGTCGTTCCTCCCCAAAAATCGGACAACATCATTTCACGAGTTAAATGAAATGTCATCCGAACATAGTCGCGCGATCAAGTTGCCCGCCAATTGTTAAGCCCAGAAAACAAACCGGCGAGCGACCTTTTAAGTCGGCTGTTGGACGGTGGATATCAAGTGCAGCTCGGAGTTTCTAACGCTTCACCGGCTATTCGCGGTTCCGACTTACGACGTAAACTGTTTAGCCTCTAGCTTTGACAGAGCGTCTTCGATGCTATCCGGATCGGGAGTTTCCTCCCGCACCGCGCGAGGAGCCGGAACGGGAGCAGAAACCTGTACATCGCCGCCGTCCCGCAAGCGTTCAAGCACGCGCTCGGCAAAAATCAGCTCATCGCGCTCTTTGTGCAAAACGGCAATGTGCTGATCAATTTCTGCAATCCGCTTACGAATGCGGCCATCTTCTGAAGTACGGGTGCTCATGGCTTGTCGGATGGCCCCTGGTCAATGCAAAAATTATAGCAATTGAACTATAATCAACTCGGTATTGAGTCAACGGCCAAACAAGCCGGAACCCCGCGCTAAGCCGGAAATCTTGACGAACCCCCGCCTTGCCAGCAGAGTCCGAACGCAAATCTATCAGGAGCTTGTACGATGCAACCCCGGCTTTTTATCTGACGGGGCGGATGCGTCGTGGTGAAGCTTCGCCAGCCCTTCTTCAATTTTTGCGATCAGTGGCTTCTTATCAGGCCTTAAAGCCCCAGCTGCATCCAGGCGCTTGATGATATCCAAGGCCAGGGAAAAATTAGCCTCACTGTCCTCGCCCGCCTCGGCAAGGTTATAAAGCGCGACGACAAGGCCGCTCTGCCATTCGCCGCTGCGCGGATCTTGCTGAACTAGCGCCTTTGCTGTGGTCAGCCCATCGCGATACATGACCAGCGCATCGTCATGATTTCCCTGTTCCATAAGCAACGCGCCGATGTTGCTTTCGATCATCGCCTTATTGCTCTGCCAGTCGGTGTTTTTCGGGTCTTTGGCGGCCATGTCCTGTGCGACCGCCAAAGCCTCGCGATAGGCAGGCAGCGCATCCGCACGCGCGCCGCGCGTCATGTACAAAAGGCCGATATCATTCTGATCCATCATCAGATCATGCCGCCAACGCGGGTTGTCCGGTTCCTTGACTATCAAAGCTTTTACAACTGCGAGACTTTCCTTATGCGCAGCGATAGCGCCATCGATATTGCCTTGTGAGTACAGGACCGAGCCAATACGCAGTTGCGTTTCGGAAATACCACGCTGCCAACCGATGCCGTCCGGTTCCTTTGCCACGAGCGCCTTCACGGCGTTGAGAGCATCGCGATAGGCCGACAGGGCGCTCTCGAGATGTCCCTCTGCCACAAAGGCGTCGCCGAGCCGTTCGTGACTGGTTGCGATTAGGCTTTGCCACTCAAGCTTGTCGGGTTCCACCTTGGCCAAACCTTGAACAGTGCTCAAGCCGTCGCGGTAAGTGCTGAGTGCGTCGTCGATTACTCCTTTCGCCGTCAACACATCACCGATCTTATTGTCGATCAGCGTCAAAGTTCCGCGCCACCTGGTGTCCGTCGGCAGTTTCGACGTCATCTGGTTGGCGATGGCAAGACTCTCACGATAGATCGCAAGCGCGTCATCGAAATGGCTCTGCGCCGACAGCACGTCGCCAATTTTATTGTCGATTTCTAGCAGATCACGCTGCCAATCGGGGTTCTCGGCATCGCGCTGTACAAAAGCCTGGCGGATAGCCAGCGCGTCGCCGTAGGCAGTTAGTCCCTCGTCGAGACGCCCCTTCACGACCAGCACATCGCCCAACTTCTGCTGTACGGCAGCGAGGGATCGCCGATATTCGATGTCGTCGGGCTTCTTGAGCGACAGCGCCTTGCTGACGGCCAGCCCGTCACGATAGGCGCCGAGCGCTTCCACAAGATCGTTCTGACCGACGTAGATATCGCCGACCTTGACGTTGCTGACCGCAAGTCGCTGCAGCCAGTCTAGGTTAGTTGGATCGGCGGAAACCAAAGTTTGAAATTTCTGCTGCGCTTGAATTGCACTCCTTAATGCATCTGCGAGCTTATTTTGCTTGAAGAGCACGCCCGATGCGGCAGTCAGAGCATCGGCTTCTTTCTCTCGGTCGGAAGCGTTGAAGCTTCCTGCGGTGACCAAGGTACCTTGAAGTTGCTGCGCCCGATCAAGAATATCCTTACTGGCCGGGTTTGTGGCGCCACCCAGTCTTCTGGATTCTTGCGAGAGATCGAAAACCAGGTTGCTGGCGACATCGGCGGCGCTGACCAGCTTTTGCTCTGCCAGGTCCGCGCGTACGGCTGCGCTATGCCACTGAAATCCGAATGTTGCCAGCAGACCAACAGTGGCCGCGGAAAATGCCAATTGCACGATTCGACTGGGATGAGCTGCAGCGGCAAAGACGGGTCGAATCTTGGGTAGACTTACCGGCGCCAAATGTCCGTCCCAGGTCTCGCGAATATACGGGCTGTCGTCGCGCCAGGCTTGTTCAAGCCGGGCGCCATCCACCGGTGCCTCAACAAACTCGACTGCCGGCTGCGGTATAAAGTCTGCGTCGAACAGTTCCGGTTCAGATGGCTTAACCGATTCGGGCACTTCGATCGGTGCGTCGGGCTCGCTGTGCGCCTCCAAATCCGGCAAAAGGCCTGCATCCGGCTCAAAGAGCTCGGCTTGCGGGGTTGGTGTTTCTTCCAACCCCGGCGTTGCCACCGTGGCGGGCAGTCCACCGCGGGGAAATTCATCGGCAGCGACAACATGTGCCCGGCCGTGCAGCGATTTGCGGGACTTGGCCCTGGTTCTCGCGGTTCCCCGCACTCTGGTTTTAGGGGGCGCCTCTTGAACCAGCACGCCCGTGAGCGGGACGTCCAAGATTTTGGGCTCAGTAATCGAAAGCGCATCCCTATCAGATTCTCGCATCTGCGGATCGGGCGCATCGAAATCTTCCGGCGCGATTACAGCGGTCTGAGGATCCACAGGATTTACGGCCGAAATCCCGGACTCTAATCCCGGGTCAGGAATTTCCTCGACTGCTGCCTCGAACGATTGCGGGTTAACGCCGGCTTCTTCAGCCACAAGATATGCCGACCCCGGGTCGGGAGTGTCAGGTTCCTGCGGCTCGGTCAATTCGGCGGCAGGGATTTCCCGCTCAACCTCTGCAACCTCTTCTACTTCCCAGTCCAACGGCTCGATACCCGAAACTTCATGTATCGAGGTTTCATCTTCGACTTGAACGAATGCTTCGACCACCGCTTCAGGTGTATCGGCCTGAAAGTCCGCACCGGCTATCTCGTCAATCGGCACCGCGTGGGTATCGGGCGCCGCAGCCTCGAACTCGGGCTCAGCTATTTCGACTTCCGATACGTCGCCGGCATCGCCCGGTTCGGCGCTTGTGGTCTCAGGCTCCGCTGGCAAGTCTTGCGAATCGGCCTGAATTTCAGGTTCTGTGATCTCACCGGGCAACAACGGCTCAGCGTCCTGCTGCACCGACGGCTCGATCTCAATTTCGCCGGATTCGTCGACTGAAATCTCGGCAACAAGGTCAGCGGCCGCCCCAGACCCTTCGCCGTCCACTGCGGTTTCCGCGGTATCGACAATAGCTGCCGCATCTATACTCGGTTCGCCCTGAGCCGCGGCTTCGATTTCGGCAGCTAATATCTGCCAATCGTCTTCCGGCTGCGGAATGTCGAAAGACTCTGCGCCCCCCTGACGCGTCAGCCAGCTATCCAACTGATCACGCAGCTTTTCCCCGAATTCATCCGGCGAGGAGAATTCTTCGAAAACCAGTACCTTCCCGCCTCTTGTCCTGAACCACTTATCGAAGGCCTGTTTTCCGCTTTCCCAATCCGGGTCGCCGGCTGCCCGGTCCGATGGCTCCGAATATCGAAATATCGAGATGTCCGGCAGACCTGTTCCGGCGGCACGCCCACCCATCGCTGAAAGTACGCTTGCAGCCCCCCCAGACTTTGCTTCCGACGATATCTGTTCGGCTGAACCCGATGGATCGGCCGGTAAGCGTGGCCGCAAAATGGAAAGAACCGCGTCACAATCAGCAGCGGCCAGCACAAGTTGGTTCGGCCCAGACTGCGCAACCGGCCCGATGGGATGGGGATCGGACGTTTCGACCCGGACTCGATCGCTGAACCGCGCATTCAATGCGGCGAGAATATCCTGAATTTTGCGGCGCTCAGCCACGGCATAGACCGGAGCAGAGACAAAGAGGCGCAGTATGGTAACAGTCTGATCAGCCAATTGTCCGTCGATATCCGAATAATCGGGCTCATTCGTTTCCGCTTTAGCGGAAACGGCATCCCCTTGCAGGTAAAGGGACGAGGGTGATCGCGTGGTCATCTACTCGCCCAAAATTCAGAAAACCGCATCCATCGAAATAATTTAAAGTCCGCCCACGCTTTTGGCCGCGATTGGCCGAAAGATGATGCACAAGAGGAGCAAGCTGTACAAGGCAGGACGAACGATAAGGCTGCCCGTCATAAACCCTCAAAGCGGGTATTTCAGTGAAATGATATGCGATGTTTATGGTGGAGGGGGAGGAGAAGTACCCCTAATCCAGAAAAGCCTAGGAAGCTAGGAAACCTGCCACTCCTGTTACCGAAGCTGACGGTTTGCTGTACCACCTTGCTGTACCAGTTTGAAGTTATTTGCGCCCACGAAGATATTCCGAGCCGTGTCCACTTGTGCATGCTCTTTTTTAGAGTAGTTCGTTGTAAACGAGCGTCCGCACTCATTTCGAGCCATCGCAAGTGACGCGAAGACCTGAACGGTGGCTGGTCGCCGGCGCCGCACGTAGCTCCGTCCCGGGCCATTTCACGATTTAGGACCTAGATGAAATCGCCTCGCTGACCCAGCCGACGGAGAGTCGGGGGGAGGCATTGCTTAAGCAAATGCCGAGTGTGGAGTCCATTGGATTTTAGGGGTTGATTTGAATCAAGGACTGGCCGGTTGTCCCTTCGTTACACATTTGAAATGTTATATTCTAGTCCTAACGAACTGGCGGCAATGAACCGCGCGAAGGCATTGGATTTACATAGAAAATCCATGCAGAGTCGCGACCCGCAAGTGCGTTCCGCGCTGCTTAGGATTGCAGACTCATACGAAAAAATGGCGGCGGATTTGGAAAAGAAAGATCTGGTCGTGCATCTTTTCCAATTGGTTCAAATACCCCGGAATTAGCCACTCGCGGAGGGACAGAATTGTTCGGCAAAGACCTGCAGGACCTTGCCGAAGCCCTCGAAACTCTAAGTCAGACGCTCATCAAAGGCCGCTATTCCGACGGCCCGCGCCCTAAGTTCGGTCTCGACGGCGCCTCCGAGCGACGCTCCACATCGCTGCAACCTCGGGCTGCTGCTTTTGGGTTTGACCCCGGCAGCGCCGGGACGTCGGATAAGTCCGGAAACGAATACCCCGCGCTCAGGGCGACTGCTTAG
>PLTD01000170.1 GCA_003165335.1 Rhodospirillales bacterium
CGCAAAAGTCAGCGCAAACTTCAGGTTAGCCCAGGGTGACTGGAAGCTAACCGGCAAGTCTCATTTCAATGAGGGGTTCACGTTGTCGATCGACGACACTTAGCCGGCACCGCTCATCCCCATCTGCGCGGGGTTGAACGATGCCTTGAGGCTCAAGCCAAGATATTGACGCCGCCGGCCTTTGACGACGATGTGCTGCCGTCGTGGTCGCCGTCGCTATCCACCTTCTGCGAAGGAGGCGGGGCGGCGGGTTTGGGCGCAGCCGAAGCCGCGGTTGACTGCTGAATACTGGGAACGTTCGACGAAACGGAACCGATTGCACTCACGATATTTTTTCCTGCTCTATCGCGAGTTTCTCCCGCCAGTCGCTTCACATTCAGGTCTGTCCTGAATGTTCATCACAGTACGATTGTGAAAACCGACCGCCGCTGCGGCAAGTGTAGATTTGTCGAGATTTGTATTTGAGCCCGGGCTGCCGCCGGCGAGAACGATCCAGATGAAGCGTCGAGATTAGGTCTGAGCGCAGACAAGCCCCGGAACACGCTTATCAGTAGTGCAACCGAACGAGAGTCGTTGCGGTCGGCTCCCCGATGTCGAATGCCGATGGCTCAAAGCGCGGGGGGCCGATCACCGAAGGGTCGTTAGATAGACCCCAACCCTCGTCCGGAAACATTCCCATGACGAGGTCCAGCTTCTTGTTGTCATTGGCGTCATGATAAGCCAGCACGGCATAGCGGCCTGCCGGGATATCCGAGAAGGTGACCGATACGGCACTCGAATTGGCTGGCACCGTGAGAACACGCAAAGCGCGATCTTCACGCCGGAAGCTGTCTGCATTCGCATATAGCGCCACACGAATAGATCCGGGTCCGGGATGAACGCCCTCGACCGCGACGGTAAGAGCGGCGGCAATCGTTTGCGATCCCCACAGCGCGGTAAGGATCACAAGACTCAATGCATATGCCCAACTCCTTGCGGTTTGCGCGGCGTATAGGTTTGGAAGTTTCATGTTCGGCCTCATTGAGGGGAATGATCGTGCGGGTGCGGGATTGTCGCCCGATACGGCCCCTTATTGCCGGCCATGGCATGGAGTTGTGTGGACAATCCATGAGAAACGTAATGTCGGGATGCCGCTGGTTTGACCGAGATCAATGTGGGGCTTTCCGGCGGCATCTATGGCCTGCATCATGCCGCCGCCCATGAGGACACGCCCCGACAGGACAGTCGCTCTCCATATTTCTCCATACAACTCCAAAAACCCCGCCCGCATAAGTCGTTCGACGCCGCAGAGCGATGGCGTGACAGTGGTGGGACACGAGACAAGGAAAGTAGGTCAGTTGAATCGAATCTTGATCGTTGACGACGACGTCGGGCTTGCCGAATTGCTCCGCGAGTATCTCGAGATCGAAGGCTTCTCAGTTGAGATGCTTCATGACGGGGCTTCTTGCCTGCGCACCAATATGGATGAGAAAGACCTCGTCGTTCTGGATGTCATGCTTCCCGCGGTTTCAGGATTTGAGGTTCTGAAGTGGATTCGGCATCGCTCGAATGTACCGGTGATCATGTTGACTGCGCGTGACGGTGACGTAGACCGCGTCGTGGGACTTGAGATGGGGGCGGACGATTATGTGCCGAAGCCTGTCAATCCGCGGGAATTAGTCGCGCGTATTCGGGCCGTGTTACGGCGGGCGGGCTCGGCGGAGGTCCACTCTGAGAGCGAACTTTCGGTGGGTGCGATTCGCCTGGACGGATCGTCACGCGATGCCTGGTCCGGTAACCGCAAACTCGACCTTACGACGGCCGAGTTCAATCTGCTTCAGCATTTGCTGCGGAACGCTGGCCGCATCGTGTCCCGGGAAGAAATTTCGTCCGTAGCATTCGGCCGCCGCCATTCGACAGGTACAGATCGAAATGTCGATACTCTGGTGAGCAAGGTCCGCCGCAAACTTGGTCGCACGAACGACATGGAAGATAGAATCAAGACGATCCGCAACGTCGGCTATCTCTATGCGCAGGTTTCAAACGCAAGCCCGGACTTGGAACGATCGTCTGCCTCAGCAGATGGATAAGCACGCAGGCTTAATCCGCCTTGCCTGCGTATTTGCTCTTGCCTTGGGCGCAATCAGCGAAACCGCGGATGCCCAAAGTTCTGGCGCGCAGAGCACAGACGCTCAAGGCAATTATCAGTTGGGTCACGGTTACGATCTGGGACCATTCAATCTCGCGGGTTACTCAGATGTTGTGGCGGACGTGCCTGACGAAGGGCGCAAGGATTTTGCGCTGGACGATCTCAGCCTTTTCGTCTCCGGCCACGTCGCACCTTTCTTTAATCCATTCGCCGAAGCAGAGTTAACTCATCTGGATATTGTTCACTCCGGCAGCATTAGCGGCGATCGCGGAGATGGCTCGTTGGTGTTGGAGCGTCTCTACGACGACGCCAATCTCACCGATAGCCTTACGCTGCGTTTGGGCAAAATGTTGGCACCGGTCGGTGAATGGAACGAAATCCATGCGGCACCGCTCGTTCTGACGACGGTTCGCCCTGCGGTAACCTATCAAAACTTCAGCGAATATCTGACCGGCGGATCTCTTCTCTACAGCGACCCAAACAGCAAGCTTCCCGACCTCCAGATTTATTGGCAGCCTGACAGAGAGTTTTCGGAAAGGCCAAGCAGCATCGCCTTCGACAGCTACAAGATGGTCGAGGGGGTCCATCTCAAATTTCCGATAGGCTTGCTCGATCAAATTGGCGTGTCGTTTCAAAAGGCGCGCGACACCAAGGATGTTGTCCAGTCGCTGTTCGGTCTCGACTTCCAATATACGCTGGCAAAGCTCACGTTTCAGGGTGAATGGACCTATTCCGACCTTACGGGGCGGACTGCGGGATTGGTCCGCCGAACCGAGTGGGGCGGGTATGTGGCGGCATCCTATAAGTTCGCCGAAGAATGGTCCGCCTATAGCTGGTATGAGGAATTCTCTAACAGAGCGAGTCTGACGGCGGCACGCGACCTGCTTTTCGGTGTTGCCTACAAACCCGACCCCGCGATCGTCATAAAGCTCGAATATCTCCAAAATATCGGGGGTAAACCCGTTAATCCAACGGGACTATTTGCCTCCTGGTCAGTCTTGTTCTGAGCCCTGGCGGTGATCAGGCCAATCCTACTTCTTGCGTTTCTTTTCGGTCTTTCGCCGCAGCATTCCTCTTTGGCTGAGCCGCTGTTGATCGTTGCCAATCCATCGGTCGGCGATGCCACATCCCTGACACTGAAGGATGTTGCCGCGATCTATCTTCTGCGCGTAACGGTCTGGCCCGATGGCACGCATATCATTCCGGTCAATCGCGAGATTGCCAGTGACATTCGTTCCGAGTTTTCGAGTGCGGTTCTAAATCAGGATATGGCCAGCTTGGCCGCCTATTGGAACGAAATGCATTTTCAGGGGAAGTTGCCGCCACTGGTTCAGGAATCTGAACCGGCAATGCTCGCATTCGTCCAGAGGGTGCCGGGGGCGATCGGATATATCAGCGCCGCCACGCCCCCCATAGGCGTAAAGGTTCTCGGCCATGTTCCCTGAACCCTTCTATGGGCGGCCGACATGATGGCTTTCCTCAGCCGCTCTATCCCGCGCCGGATACTGGCTTCGCTCGTCGCCATCTATATCGCCACCTATCTCGCGACCGCCCTGGTCGTTTATTCCGGCGTTCGCTCGTCGATTCTCGAATCCAACAGGAACGCCCTTCATCAGTTGGCTGAGCTCAAATACGAGCGGCTGGTTAATGTTATGGAGACACTCGCGACAAACGTCACCGCATGGTCGCAACTGGAGGTGATGAACGATCTGGTGTCCGGCGATATCGACAAACGTGTGGCCCGAACACTGGACGATTTGAAGCAACTCTATGGCCTGACCGGTAACCTCTATGCGTTCGATAAGACCGGAAATCTGATCGCAACGACGCGCGTCATTCACGCAAGCGACCCAACTGGGCATCTTCCGCCCGAGTGGAAGCTCGCACAGGAAAGCGGCCTCGTACTGCGGGGCAAGCACACCGATCCGTTTGCGGACCGCCAGATCGTTGCATTTGAAGTCCCCGTCTACGGCAGTTTCGACAAGACATTCCGCATCGGAACGCTCGTGCTTACCTACCCATGGGCGACAGTCGAAAAGCTGCTGTTCAGCACGGAAACGGGAACCATATTGGTTGAGGCCGGCGAGCCGATCCATGTTCTGGCCGCCGATCCGGTGGGCATATCGAGCCGAGTGGAGTTCGATCCGCAAAAACCTCCTGACAATGCTCTCATTATTGGCCGCTCAACTCCGAAAACCGGGATTCTCGGCACCTGGCAGGTCGATTCCTTGCAGGAAACCCGGGTCGTCACACATTCGCTGAGACATGTGGTGGCTGAGTTGGCGATCCTGGGCGCGGCTCTGGGGATACCAATACTCGTGTTGGGGCGCTGGTTGTCCAACCGGCTAACAGCCCCTGTTATGGAGTTGACGCGGGTCGTCCGGGAGATAGCGGACACGGACAAGCTCGATGCCCGCGTTCCCGTATCGTCCGACGACGAGCTTGGAACGCTTGCGAGATCATTCAACCGAATGACCGAGAGCCTCGAACGCGCGACGATCGAGCGGGAGCAGTTCGTCCGCGACCTCGAGATGCTGAACCAGACTCTCGAAGGGAAAGTTGTCGCCCGCACGTCGGAGTTGGAGGCAGCCATCATGGCGCAACAGCGGTTGATCGGCGATATCTCCCACGAGATTAAGTCGCCGCTTGCGCGCCTGGGCGTTGCGCTGGGGCTTGCGCGACTTACCAGCAAGAATGTCGCTCCAAAACATTTCGACAGGATGGAGCAAGAGATCGATGCCGTTTCGGCCCTGGCGAGCGAACTGCTGACCCTTGCCCGGCTTGACGGTGCATCCGCGGCGGTCGAGTTTGCCGAAGTCGATCTCTGCGAACTGGTTGCACAGATTGTTGCCGATGCAGTCTACGAGGCGCCGCTGCGAACAAATGACGTCGCACTGCTTGAGCCGGACGACCCGATTGTCGTTGTCGGAAATGAGGATCTGCTCCGTCGGGCTATTGAGAATGTCGTACGCAACGCTTTGTTCTACACCGCACCAAATACCCCGGTGACAATAGCCATCGCGCTCAACAACAGCGGGCGCGTGTCGATCGAAATCGGCGACCAAGGGCCGGGGGTTCCCGAAACGGCGCTCGCCCATCTTTTCGAACCATTTTACCGTGTTGACGAAGCGCGGGCGCGCAAGACCGGTGGCTCGGGCGTCGGGCTTACCATCTGCCAGCGGGTTGTCGCGCTGCACGGCGGTTCGGTCCAGGCACGCAATAACCGACCGCACGGCCTGATTGTCGAAATCGAAATCCCGGTTAGTCGGCAAAGCGCCTGACCCACCCGCTGATGCAGAGCTAAGACCCGGTGTGTGGATACAAATCTAAAGTTTAATCCACACAACTCCATCCCCTGAACGTCCATACCAGAGGCTACCCAAGTCTGGATGATGGGTCGTTGAAGGGGCTTAGATTGCTTGAAATTGCATTCAATTCGGACGCGCAGGTCCGTGGCACGCTTTTCATGAACCGGGAGCGCGTGGAAAGCCTGACGCGCATTGTCCCGTCCACTATCGCTTTGACCCGGCAGTTTCTTCCGGATCGCAGCCGCGTCGAGACATTTATCGAGGATATCTACGCCCACAGCTATCGCTCCCTCATCGCGCAGCACTATCCGACGCTCATGAATGTTCATGATGATTTCGGACAGGTAATTGCGGCTATTGGATTACGCCGTGCCGACGAAGGCCCACTTTTTCTTGAAAACTATTTGAACCTGCCCGTCGAGCGGGTTGTGGAGGATGCGGTTGGAACGCCCGTCCGGCGCGAGGACATTGTTGAGATCGGCAATCTTGCCTCAGCAGGCAAGGGCGCTTCGGTCTTTCTCTTCGTCACGCTGGCCGCATACCTCAGACAACAGAATCTGGCTTATGCCGTCGTCACTGCGACGAGGTCCCTCCGCCGATCATTCGCTCTTTTCGGTTTCGATTTTGTCGAGCTGGCCTCAGCAGATCCTTCCGTCTTGCCTGACAGCGGGGCGTCATGGGGCAGTTATTATAAGAACGACCCGAAGGTGCTCGTCGGCGCCATTCTGCCCGGTTTCTCGCGGTTGGAGCCATACCTGCCTCTTGCGCATAACAGCGACCTCGACCGGCTGTTTACGCGCCTGCATCCCGCCGCCGGGAGCAGCTTGCGATGAGATCGGTGCTGGAGGCGGTCACAAGACGTGCACGACAGAAGCCTGATGAGTTAGCCGTTAGCGATGGGGTCCAGGCGATTTCCTATTCCGCTCTGTGGCAGTGCGTCGAGGAATTGACTTCAAAGCTGGCGGTTCTTTACGCCGGTCCCGGTACGATCGGGCTCTGCCTCGAAAATTCGCTGGCATGGGTCGCGCTGGACTTGGCGCTCATCCGGCTCGGTCGGCCCGTTGTCGCTCTCCCGGTGTTTTTCACAGAAGCGCAACGCCGGCACGCGCTCGATGACACCGGCGCTAAAACCTTGATTACGGACTGCCCGATCTCCGACAGAGACTGCTTCGGCACGCTAACGATATTCGGCCAAGAATTATATTTGCACGATCGGGAAACGAAGCCTGTCGCGCTTCCACCGAAAACGGCAAAAATTACCTGCACATCGGGGACGACCGGTCGCCCTAAAGGCGTTTGCCTGTCGCAATTCGCTCTGGAGCGTGTCGCAAACGCGCTCGTGGACGTCATAGGTTCAGATTACTCGGGCATCCATTGCGCCGTGCTGCCGTTAGCCGTCCTGCTCGAAAATGTGGCCGGGCTCTATCCCACGCTGCTCGCGGGCGGGCACTATTACGTTCCTCCGCCGGCAAGCCTTGGCTTGCAGAAGCCCTTCATGCCCGATTTCCCGCTGCTCGTGCGGGCGCTGCGGGATTGCAATGCCACGAGCGCCATCTTGGTGCCGGAAATCCTGCGGGGTGTTCTGGGCGAGCTCGATACCGGTTCGATAACACTGCCCGCGATGAAGCTCATCGCGGTTGGCGGTTCGAAAGTTTCGACCAGTCTTTTGGTACAGGCAGCTCAGTTGCAGGTTCCAGTGTTCCAAGGCTATGGCTTAAGCGAAATGGCCTCGGTCGTTGCGCTCAACACCCCGCGGAACAACCGTCCCGGCAGCGTCGGCCGACCTTTGCCGCATATGAAGTTGGAGCTGGCGGCCGACGGCGAAATTATGATCGGCGATCCGGCATTTCTCGGCTATATCGGGGCCGAAACGGCCCCCGCACTACTGGCCACAGGCGACATCGGCAGGCTCGATGAGGCCGGTCACCTCTATATCCAGGGTCGAAAATCGAACCTGCTGATCACGTCTTATGGGCGTAACGTCGCTCCTGAGTGGGTGGAGAGCGAACTGCTGTCCCAACACCAGATCGGACAGGCGATCGTTTTTGGCGATGGCATGCCGGCACTTGGTGCTCTGGTTGTTCCATCTTCGGTGAACGTAACCGATGGCGATATCGCCATCGCGATTGCGCGGGCCAATGAGGCTCTCCCTGAATACGCGCAGATCCGCCATTGGGCTTTGGTTCCACCCTTTACGATGGCTAACCGGCAATTGACCGGCAACGGGCGGCTGCGCCGAACTGTAATCCATGCCGATCATCAGGCGGTCATGGTGCGATGCCTGAACCAGGCCGGGCGGTACGAAAGTTTCTTTGAGACTCTGGTCCGCGGTACCGCTTTCGAACGCGCACAATTGCAGGAAACGCCACAGATTCGCGACGGTCTTTCGGGGCAAATCTCACGCGAGACCTACCTTCACTATCTAGCCGAAGCCTATCACCACGTGAAGCACACCGTCAGACTGATGAGGCTGACTGAGAGCCGATTGGCGCCCGATGAGACTTTGCTGCGTACAGCTCTCGCTCAATATATGGAAGACGAAGCCGGGCATGAGGAGTGGATACTCAGCGATATCGCAAATGCCGGCGGCGACGCAGAGGCAGTTCGCCTAGGGTCGCCCCGGCTCGCGACCCAATCGATGGTCGCCTACGCTTACGACTACGTACAACGCAACAACCCCGCCGGCTTTTTCGGCATGGTCTTCGTCCTCGAAGGCACCAGCACGCAGCTCGCGACACAAGGCGCAAATGCGCTGATGCGCTCGCTCGATCTTCCCGAAGACTGCTTCAGCTATCTCCTGTCGCATGGTGCCTTGGACATCGACCACATGCGCTTCTTTCAAAATCTGATGAACCGGATCGACGACGCCCACGATCAAGCCGCGATCATCGATATGGCAAAAACGATGTTCGTTCTTTTCGGCAATGTCTTTCGCGCTATCCCCCACCAGATGGACAGATCCTATGTCAATTAAGGGCAAAAGGATCGTACTGACCGGAGGCGCCGGCGGTATCGGAATGCTCGTCGCTAAGGAGTTTCTTGAGCGCGACGCTGATATCCTCGTCGTCGATCGGCTTAGACCTCTGAATCTGAACGCCCGCTATCTGATCGGCGACTTGTCGACGATGGAGGGTATTTCAGCGATAGCCGCCGAACTTGTTCTGGAACAGCCAGACATACTGATCAATCTTGCCGGCATTCAATTCTTCGGCCCGGTTGAGCAGGAGACGAGCACTCATCTGCACACCGGCTTTATGGTCAATCTTATCGCACCGGTTGCGCTGACGCAGGCGGTACTGCCGGCGATGAAATACTGGGGCTCCGGACAGATCGTAAATATCGGGTCGGTTTTCGGGGCGATCAATTATCCGCACTTCGCCACCTATTCGAGCGCGAAGGCAGGCCTTCGCGGCTTTAGTGAAGCGTTGCGCCGCGAACTTCATGGATCGGGCGTTGCCGTAACCTATGTGGCTCCGCGCGCTGTTCGCACCGGACTGAACGGTGGAAAGGTGATGCGCTTCGCCGAAATGACCAAAATGACCATGGACGAACCGGAATCCGTGGCCCTGAAGATCGTTCAGGCAACAATTGATCGGAAAAAGGACGTCGTTATCGGATTTCGCGAGAGGGCATTCATTCGCGTGAATGCCCTCGCTCCGCGTCTGGTCGATGCCGCCATCGCAGCCGACACGACAAAAGCCAGAAGCCTCTTCACCCCATGAAGACCACAGGAAGTTTACCCATGTCGATATTGTCGAAGTTTCGGTTCGCCAGCACTGTGGCCATGGCTCTGTCTGTCGGGTGGATGGCGCATGCCTCCGACAATCCCACCATGGATGCCGATGTCAGTCGCATTGACAGCGAATGGGCTCGTATTAAGTACCAGGTCAAGGATAAGGACGAGCAGCTTAAAGAGATAGACGCGCTGGCCAAAAAGGCTGCGACCGTCGTCGATCATTATCCGGGTCGCGCCGAGCCGCTCCTATGGCAGGGTATCGTCACTAGCGAAGAGGCTGCGATGGCGAGCGTCTTCCATCAACTCGGCCTCGCGATCGACGCCCGCAAGATGTTCGAGAAAGCCGAGGCCATCGACCCCAAGGTGCTCCACGGGGCGGTGACCATGAGCCTTGGCGTGATTTATTATCGCGTACCGGGGTTTCCGATCGGTTTCGGTAACAAGGATACGGCTCGCCATTATTTGGAAGCGGCCATGGCGATGGACCCGGGTGGGTTGGACGCCAATTATTTCTATGGCGATTTCCTGATCCAGCGCGGCGAATACGATCATGCCAGAGACGTACTTGAGCACGCGCTTGATGCCCCGGTGAATCCGAACCGGCCAGTGTGGGACGCCGGGCGACGGGCGGATATCCAGGGCCTGCTCGCATCGATCGATAAACGCGCCAGTCGGTGACCGGCGTATAGATCGGAGTCCGCGAACATGTCGATATGGCACACCGTCGGCCAACAATTGCAGCGCCCAACGGGCCTTTACGGCCGCTTGGCCGGGAACCTAATGGGCATCGTAAATGAAAAGCCCAACAGGCTTGCGGTAGATGCTCTGCGGATCGGAGCGCGCGACACGGTGCTCGAACTAGGTTTCGGTCCCGGGCGCGCCATTGAAATCATGGCATCGCGGGCGCCGAACGGGATCATCTACGGCGTGGACCAGTCCACCATTATGCTGGAACAGGCCAAGTCAAGAAATCGCGAGGCGATTCTGGAAGGCCGCGTCTGTCTCTATCGTGCCCGGTTCGACGCCCTCCCGTTCGCGGATGCCTCAATCGACAAAATCCTTGCGGTGAACGTCGTCTATTTCTGGAGAGACGCTGCATCGGTCGTGAAAGAAATCCGGCGCGTTCTGCGCCCGGGCGGCAGCCTGTCGATCTATGCGACGGATGCGGCGACAATGCGGGACTGGAAATTCGCTGGGCCCGAGACACATCGCCTGTACCGGGCTGCCGAGTTGAATGAAGTTTTGCTCCAAGGCGGCTTCGATCGGCACCGTGTTTCGGTGAAATGCGTTCTGATGCCTGGAAAAATTAAGGGCCTGCTGGCGACAGTTTCTGCCCCTCTGATCTTAACGAATGGCTTGGGGCGATGAACGGCTCTTCGCAACGCCAACGCCCTAGAGTTTGCCTCAAGGACTGGTTGAGTTGGCACAACAAATACAATAATCCCAACTCGCAATTGGCCGGTCGGCTAAGAACTGTTCAAATCCAGATTCGTGCCATTTTGGACGACAGCCCGTCAGGTCCGCTCAGCGTAATTGTTCTGTGCGCGGGCCAAGGGCAAGATCTGCTGGAGGTGTTGGTCGACCACCCGCGGCGCGACGATGTCCGAGCGCGGCTGGTCGAGTTAGATGAGCGAAACGCAGAGGTCGCCGAGGAAAAGGCCCGCGCCAGCGGACTGCGTCACGTGCAAGTGATTACCGGAGACGCCTCGCTCGCCGATCAGTACCTTGGCATAGCGCCGGCACACTTGGTGCTAATTTGCGGCGTGTTCGGCAACATCATCGACGATGATATCCGGTTCACTATCGACTCATGCTCCCAGTTGTGCCGAACCGGTGGCGCCGTCATCTGGACACGCAATCGCCGCGCTCCTGATCGGGTGCCGTTGATCTGCGAGTGGTTCAAGCAACGCGGCTTCGATCTGAGGTGGTTGTCGGAACAAGACTCGGTTTTCGGCGTTGGCGTGCACCGGTTCACGAGGGAAACGCAGCCGCTCATTGCCGGAATGCGTATGTTCACATTTGTCGGATAAGGTGTGCCAGCGAAGAAGGCTGGCGATATCGCCTCTAAACAGCGGCCAATCATCGAAATTAGTCGCTTCATCTCCCTGAAGTCCGTAAGCACACGGACTGAAATCCACATCCGGCCGCTGGATTTTGCTAGTCCCAAGGGAGTCACCTTGCACCAATCGCAGTAGTGTCAGCTCTTGGAGCTCAGGTGCCGGCGCGGACCTCCACCCCAATGACCGGTTCGGGGTTCGCGTTACCGCCCCGTTGGCGACCGACGTGGGTCGAGGCCGTGTAAAAACGCGCCCGAATCAGCTAGAATCGGCTCATTATTGGAGGGCTGGCGATGGGACGTTTCGTCGAAGCTGAAGATCGCAGACAATCGTTTTTGCTGCCCCAATCTCTGGATGATTACGTCACCGAGGACAATCCGGTTCGGGTCATTGAAGTATTTATCGATGAGCTTGATCTTGGCGGACTTGGCTTTGCCGGTGTTCACCCCGCAGTAACGGGGCGGCCTGCCTATCACCCTTCGACCCTGCTGAAGATTTATCTCTACGGCTATCTAAACCGCGTCCAGTCGAGCCGCCGACTTGAGCGGGAAGCTGGGCGTAATATCGAGCTGATGTGGCTAACCGGGCGCCTGGCGCCGGACTTCAAGACTATCGCCAACTTCCGGCGCGACAACGGGGCTGCGATCCGGGCGGTGTGCGGCCAGTTCATTGAGCTTTGCCGCCGGCTGAAGCTGTTCACCAAGGCCATTGTCGCGATCGACGGCAGCAA
>PLTD01000035.1:0-6568 GCA_003165335.1 Rhodospirillales bacterium
GCGGCGGCGCAGATGTCCGATCAGCTGAAGAGGCAGCTCGCCGAAGGCGACAACGTGTTCCGGCGGCTGTCCAAGATCGCGGTCGCCGCAAGGCCCACGACCGGGACCGAGCCGGCGGCGCCGGCAGCGCCCGCTGCACCCAAGATATCGGCGGCCCAGGCCGTAGCCGCGGCGGCGCAGGCGTTTTCCGACCGCAGAAGGACCGATGGCCTCGCAGCATGAAGTCGTTTCGTGACATTCGCGTCATCCCGGTCGTGCTGGTCGCGGTCGCGCTGCTGGCCGTGCTCAAGATCGCCGGCCTGGTGATCGACGGCGGCTACGTGTTCGACTATTCCGCGCCGGCGAACAAACAGCAGTCCTGGGCCCAGGAGAATCTGGGTTTTCCCGGCGGCAGCAAGGCCGATCCCGCCGACATCACCGGTTCGGTGACCGAGAAGCCGAAGGAGGAGGGCGAAAAGCCCCCGGCCACGGCCGCCGCGGCCCCCGAAGCCGCCAAGCCCGACGGCGTCGTGATGCACCCCGAACAGAACCAGGGGGTGTCGCCGTCCGAGCGCGCGATCCTCGAGCGGCTGCAGTCGCGGCGCCAGGAACTCGAAGCCCGGGCGCGCGAAATCGACATCCGCGAGAGCCTGCTCAAGGCCGCCGAGAAGCGCATCGAATCCAAGGTCGAGGAAATGAAGGCGGTCGAATCCCGGATCTCGACCGCCACCGAACAGAAGACCGAATCCGACAGCGCGCGCTTCAAGGGCATCATCACCATGTACGAGGCGATGAAGCCGAAGGACGCCGCCAAGGTGTTCGACCGCCTCGAAATGCCGGTGCTGATCGAAATCGCCACCCAGATCGCGCCGCGCAAGATGTCCGATATTCTCGGCCTGATGCAGACGGAGGCGGCCGAACGGCTGACCGTCGAAATGGCCCGGCGCGCCGGGGGCGACAAATCCGCCTCTTCCGGCGAGCTTCCCAAGATCGAAGGCAAGGTGCTGCTGCAAAGGGCCAATTAACAGGGATATTTAACAAGTCCTTAGTCGGGACACCCTGTAAGTTATTGCAATTATTGAGGTGGCTGCGCCGCCTGCGCCGAGGCTGCGCCCGTTCTTATTTCTTTTCGCGATGCACCTTGCGCGCGGCCGCGATCCGGCGGTGCGCTTCGAGGTTCGCCATATCATAGACGTCGGCGGTTACTGGCGTTTCCGGCGCATGCCCCATGAGCTTCTTCAGGTCGTCGATCGGTGCGCCGGCAGCGCGCGCCTCGGTGGATCCGGACTTGCGCAGGTCCCTATTCCATACCTTTGGCGAAATGCCAGCGGTCTTCGCAGCGGCGCGCCAGATTTCGCTAAAACGATCCTCGGTGTATGGACGTCCGGTGGAAAGATCGGGGATCAGCGGGCCCTTTCTGGCCTCAATAGCTATGAACTCCAATTCCTCCATCACCATCGGACATGCACGCAGGTCGACCACTATCTCCGGCGCCGTCGTGTCCTCGGTCTTCGTCGGCGTCCAACGAAGGATGAGGTTCTCGTCGACGTTCGCCCATGTCGGCCCGATCCACTTCTTGCCCTTGTAGTGGACCGCCGACGGTGTGCGATCGGCCATAGGCAACCACTGTCCCTTGACATCCCACTGCCGGACAGCGCCCTCGAATTGGATCGCATATGCGAGCGCGACCCGCGGATGCTGCATCTCGCGCACGGCCTGGCGGGCAGCCGTTACTTGATCAGCATTCAACACCTCCTTGCGCGGCGGCAGGCCTTGGAACTTGACGGCATCGAGAACGGCTCGAAATTCGGCGCAGCCGGGCAGGCGGCGCATGATACCGAACGTGAGCGCGGCCTTCAGGACGGAGATCGCCATGCGCGCTTTTGCGATCAGAGGCGGCTCGCCCAGCTTGTCCGGTTGCTTCCAGGCGTTAAACCAATCTTCTACGTCAACGCCGTCCGTACGGTCCAGGCGGCATTTGCCGATCTCCGTGCGCATCAACCGGATATAGACGTCATAGGGAGCGCGCGACGAGTACTTCAGCTTGAAATAAGTGCTCTTCGGATCTGTGTGGTAGATATCTAGTAGCGTGAGGAACGTGCCGTCGAACTGGATCAGGCGCCGCTCGCCATCCGAAAACCATTCCAGCATCTCGCGTTGCAGTTTGATGCAGCGCTCGCGCAGAAGGCGCGGGTTGTCCGCGAGACTCGCAAGGTTGACGGACTTGACTGGATAATGCGCCTTCACGGCAGCCTTGGTGGCTCGCCACATCGGGCGATCACCGTCGTATCTCAGGCCTGGCGGCCTTTCTTCTTCCATGATCCCAACTCTGCTGGTGCGTGCGGGGACGATACTTGGCTCTCCCCGTGAATCTTGTACTCCCGATCGAAAAATGCCCTGAGGGCCGGGATGTAGCGCCCTCCCATGAGGCCATCCACGGTAGGCAGGCCGCGCCGTTCGAGTAAAGGGGCAATCTGGCGCCATTCGGCAGTTTTACCCGGCCCCATCAAGGCGCCGGAAATCGCTTCTTCGTTAGCGAAGAGCGGTAACCGATCCCATGTATGGAAGCGCGCGGTCATTCAACAGCAGCCTGAAGCGTTGCGGCCTTCTCCGGCGGGAGATGCGCGGAGTTGTGGCATGACAGGATGATGATCGAATTGACCGCCCAGCGCTGCAAATTTCTTGGCGGAAGACTTGGCCAAGTCTTCCGCCGCGTTATTGATCATCGGCCTTGCCCCGGTCTCTGATGATTTTGCGGAGCACGCGTTCCAGTGTGCTTTGCGTTATCGTGCCTAGCTCTTGCTGCCCGAAAACCTCGGCAACCGCTTTTAAAATTGCACCTGCAGCGCGCCCCGGACTTGTGCGGTCAATCTTGTCTGCGGTGGTGGTGTATTTGTCGTACTCGGTTTCAATTATGGCCTGACGGAGAGCCCGGCTGCGTTTGAGCGCTTCCGGACCGGCCTGTAGGCCAGCCACCGCTCGTTCTGCGGTATCAGCCTTGGCGGCCAGCAAATGCTCGCCGTGCGACTCTAAATGCCACCAATGCCAAGCGTCTGCAAAAGCGAAGGCTGCGGCCTGCACCTCGGGCGTCTGGTCCAGAATCTGCAAAAGGTGGTCGGCCGCCTGGAGAAACTTGGCCGCTGTGGCGTCAATCGATAGAGCTCCTTTTTGGGTTTTGAGATTCTCGGCCCACAGACGCATATGCTCGGAGATTTTCTCTTTCGTTGGATATTCCGGAAACAACTTTTCCGCGGTCTCCATCACGGCGAACGCGTCCATTTCACCGGCAGCCCGCAGATGTCTATTTGCCGCCATGGTCATGAGGCCAAAGGTTTTTTCGGCTTCGGCTGCGGGGCGGGTGGACGACGCCGGGTGCTGCCGGGTCGCCCGGCGGATACCCCTTTTCTCGTTGACTATCTTTGACCCGTTAGGGGCGAGTTGTTCGGTGATAACGTGTCGCAGCGACGAGGTTACTTCACGGGACCCGTCGTCGCTATCATCAAGCGGATCTGCCATGACGTCTTTCCTGGGACTGCCAAGATCAGCTGAGCGCTTCAGTCCGTATTCTGGCGCTGTCGCTAGAGTTATTTCAAATCCTGCTCGATGTATTCTGCCAGCACGATCGCAGCTTTCGCGCTGACTTGCAGTCTTTGTGCTTCGGCGCGCAGAAAAACTGCAAGCGCGGCTTGGAAAGCCGGCTCATCCGCTGCATGAACGATCTCAGAGTGTTCTCGCAATTCCACAACGTCAATGCGCGCAATCCTGGGGAGCCGAATAGCGTGGATATGCTCCAAAACGAGCTGCTTATTGCGGGATAGCTCATAAGACCAGTATTGCGCGTTCGTCTGAGACATGCCGGTGGCACTGGCGCTGAGTGAATTCTGAAATCGAAAACCTGATATCGAAATAGCAGATCGCTGTATGTGCGGTGACTCGCACGCAATTGAAACTTGTTAGCCAAAGAGCACGTTTTCCAATTTCGATTTAACAACAGAAATCACCAGCTGGAAAATTGACACAGGAGTCAGATCACAAGAGATTATTGTTTGCGATGGAGGTGATCGATGACTGAAAATCGGCCGAAGCCCGGACCTCGACCCGTTGAGTATCCGTCATTTTTGAAGAAGCGCCGCGCTGCGGATAACGCCGTTGTCACGGAATCTGCAGACATCGCCGGATCGACGGCATCGGTTGGAGATCTAGAGGTCTCAAAGCCGCTCAATGGAGCTGGCACCGCTCACTCGGCGGCATTGCCATTGCCGGAAGAAAGGCTGCGTCGGCAACTCCCGGTCGTTGCTGCACAGGACTCCGAGTTAACACGAAAAAGTTGGCGGTCGCATCCGGCCTTCGCTCCCAGACCCGCGCAGCCCAAGATCGTAGAAGCTACCTCAACTAAGAGTTGGCGGGAGCATCCTGCGTTCGCTTTTCGCTCACAGCCGAAGAGCCCTGTCCCGGATTCAGCTTTGACCATCAAACAGCCATCTGAAGTCGCCCACCTGGCGCCGCGGTTAACGCGGCCGCCTGGCGGTTTGCACTTGCCCGAGAAAACCGTGAAGCCAGCGCCACCCCAGGTCGCGACGAGGTCACCCATGATCGGGGTTTTCCTTCCGACGCCCGTCTTGACAAGAAATCCTTCTGCTCCACCGAAGACAGTGACGCGGCCACCGTGGCTGCCTCTGCGCCCCCGCTAACGCCCAGACGGTGCAGACTACTCGGCAGAAAAACTTAGGGTTCTGCTAAAAGCTGAATGTCGTGCGCGCTGCCATTTGGCCTTGAACCGACGATATCGTAAAATCGGAACTACAGCCACCCGCGATCGCCGAATGCGGCAAGGTCAACTCCAGGCGGGGCATACCATCCCGTCGAGCCATAGCGGGCGCCAAGCTTCAGAGCGACATCCTTGTTGCCATAAGGAATCCGGAGCGGTGTCCTTGCTACCGGATTTGGCTGGGCGGGCATTGATGCACCGGCGGCGGCAGTAGCCTTCCGTTTCCGAGATCTCTTTCGCGGCGACGTCGATTGAGATGAGATTGATCCCGCCGGCCGGAAGACGGTCTTGCGACCGCTCTTGCGGCGTTTCGTGCCGTTGTTCGAGTCAATCCACGCGGCCATCGCGGTCGAGGTGGCCTTGGCCTCGTCGGGAATGACGACGCCTTTCCCAATCGCGATCTTCTTGGCGTACAACATCTGGGCTGGACTGACCGGCTTGGGTTCTGCCTCCCCTAGTGCTTCACCGTCGGCTTTCTTGGGTGCGTGCTGCTTGAGAAACGCGCCGCAGATCGATATCGACGTCTTGTAGCCGGGCGGAGGTTTGATGCCGTTCTGCCGGGCGAGGCTGTCGGCGAAGCGCTTCATCGCAGGCGTGGGTGGATATGCTGCAGCGCCGTTGCCGACCGCAGCACCAAGCAAGGGAGGTCCTCCCACGGCGACGCCTTCCATGAGCTTGCCGATGATGCGCTGAGCGACATCGCACACGGCATCGATTGCGCCGACCATCTCCTGCTTGCCAACGACGACATCGTCGAGCAGGCATTCGAGTTGCGCCGTCACACCCGGATCAACCAGCGCCGGATCCGCCTGCTTGAGAACGCCGAACAGCGAAAGGCCGGCCTCGGTCGGCACAATATGCTTTCCCTGGGCAATCAGAAAGCCCTGCTTCTTCAGCCCGCCGATGATCTCAGCCCGGGTCGCCGGTGTGCCAATGCCCTTGGCTTCCTTCAGACGTTCCCGCAGAACTTCATCGTCGACAAAGCGCCAGGCGTTTTGCATCGCCTCGATCAGAGTGCCTTCATTGTAACGCGGTGGCGGCCGGGTTTCCTTGTCCTCAATTTTCGGATCCTGCAGTTGCGCGGTCTCGCCGTTGCGCAGCGGCGGCAGCAATTGCGCCTCGTCGCCCTTTTCATCGGCGGGTTGCCACTCCGGAAACGCTGCTCGCCAGCCGAGATCGATGGGCTGACGGCCGGCGGCGCGGTATTCGAAGCCGCGCACGTCGAGCGTTGCGGTCGTCTGCCGGTAGCGAAAGTCAGGCATCAGGGCGGCGAGATAGGCCCGCGCGATGACATCGAAAAGTTTTTTCTCGTCGGACGAAAGACGAGGCCAGACCTCTGGCAGTTTGTCGATCGCGTTGACGTTGGGAATAACGGCGTGATGGCTCGCGCCCTCCAGCCCCTTGTCGTAGAATGTGCCGCTCGCGCCTCTCCGGATGACCAGCGGATCGGGCAGCTGGATCGTGCTGAACGATTGGCCCACCCGCAGGCCGGCCACGATCCGCGGCACGTCCGAAATCAAGCTCGCCGGCAGATAGCGCACTTCGGCGCGTGGGTAGGTGATGATCTTCTTGCCCTGACCGTCATAGAGCTCCTGCGCCACCTCGAGCGTCTTACTGGCGGACCAGCCGAAGCGTGAGCCGCAGAGCTTCTGCAGTGAAGGCAAATCGTGCAGCTTGGGCGGTCCTTGACGCTTCTCTTCGACGCGCACGGCGAGCACACCCTCGAAGCCGTCGGCTGCTTTGACGACGTCCTCTGCAATCTCGCGCCGAACGATCCGGTCCTGCGGCGCGTGCCGCATCTGGAATTGACCTCCCGCCACC